>CAMWZE010000089.1 GCA_947178685.1 uncultured Porphyromonadaceae bacterium | reverse complement strand
ACATCACTGAGGATGTTCTTTCCGAAGCCATCGAACGCCACTGCAATCTCATCGTGACCCATCACCCGCTGCTCTTCAAGGGGCTGAAGGAGGTTACGGGCCGCACCGCCACTGAAAGGATAGTAATCCGCGCCATCCGCGAGAATATAGCCATCTACTCAGCCCACACCAACCTTGATTCGGCATGGGAGGGTGTAAGCCACGAGATTGCCCATACCCTTCACCTTCACGACTTGAGCGTGCTGGAGCCCAAAGAGGGATATACCGACGCCGGTATGGGCGTGATCGGAAATATCCAGCCAACCCCGAAGCTTGAGTTTCTCCGCAAGATCAAGGAGGCATTCAAGGTAAGGAGCCTGCGCTACTCAAGCCAGAGTCCGCAACTCGTAGTGAGGAGGGTGGCCATATGCGGAGGATCGGGTGCCTCTCTGATCCGTACGGCAATAGCTGCCGGAGCCGACATGATACTGACCGGCGATGTGAAATATCACGACTTTACAACATATGGTCTCGACATCCTGATAGCCGATATTGGCCATTATGAGAGCGAGCTCTGCACAAAGGGTCTTTTCTCACGCATCATCAGGAGCATATATCCTGACTGTGTGATATATTTCGCCGAGAGCGAGACTAATCCTGTAAAATACATGTAATTAAATAAGAAACATAGCCTATGGCAACCGACAAGAAATCAGATAAGGAAAGAAGTGTGGAGGAACGCCTTCAGAGTCTCTACCAGCTTCAGACCTATCTTTCCGAAATCGATCGTATCAAAATTCTTCGCGGCGAACTCCCCAATGAGGTGAAAGACCTTGAGGATGAAATAGTGCGCTATCAGACCCGCATCCAGAAGTATAAGGATGAGATCGAGGAGCTCCGCAAATTGGTGGAGACCAAGAAAGCCGATATTGAGATGCGCCGTGAGAAGATTGCTAAATATGAGGAGCAGATCAACAATGTGCGCAACAACCGCGAATTTGCCTTCCTTGAGAAAGAGAAGGAATTCGAAGGACTCGAGATAGAGCTTGCAGAAAAGAATATCAATGAGGCTCTCAACAAGCAGGAGCAGAAGGCTGCCGAGATCCGTCACACTGAGGAGGAGCTCGCCGACAATGAGCATATTCTGGTGGAGAAGAAGAAGGAGCTGGACGAGATTGTTTCCGAAACTCGTGTCGAGGAGGAAAACATACGTGCCAAAGCAAAGGAACTCGAAAGCAAGATCGACGACTATACATTGGCAGCTTTCAAACGCATCCGCAAGAATGCCCGCAACGGACTCGGTATCGTCACCGTTCAACGTAGCGCTTGCGGCGGTTGCTTCAACCGTATCCCGCCTCAGCGTCAGCTTGAGATCAAGATGCACAAGAAAGTGCTCGTTTGCGAATACTGCGGCCGCATCATGGTTGACGGTGCCCTCGTGGGTGTAGAGCAACAAGTGGTTGAGACTCCGGTAAAACCAAAACGCAAACTCAAATCAGCCTCAAACTAATATTTAGAGAGAAGGATTATACAAAAATTCACCAAATGTTATAAAAGAAGCGTCATTCCGATAAGGAGTGACGTTTTTTTGTAAACCACCTTATATTTTTTACAAATTTTTACTTGTTTATGAAAAAAAATTAATAAATTTGCCTATTCGGATTTTGATAATAATGATTAAGAGAAAGTTTGGCTCAGATAGTCGATCAAAAGCTAATGCATATCTTCCCGGCATGGGAAACCGGGCGCATTGTTATAATCAGTCATTTTATCCATTATAGCCGTTATAAGCAACCAAATTAACCTAAATAATACTTTTAAACCGTCCTCCTATGAGAATGAAGATGTTATTGACGTTCTTGGCGTTTTTTGCAATGAACGTTTTTGCTCAGACAAGGAGCGTAACGGGCACTGTGTATTCAGCTACAGACAATGAGCCCCTTATAGGGGCAACTGTCAAGGTAAAAGACGCCTTGCTCGCGACCGCTACCGACGTCGAAGGAAATTTCACCTTATCGGGTGTAAGCCAGAGTGCTAAATACCTTGAAGTATCTTACGTCGGCTATGAGCCCCAGACCGTAGCCATCTCCAAAGACATGAAGATCTACCTCAAGGAGACATCCGAAATGCTCGACGAGATGATAGTCGTGGCTTTCGGCAAACAGAAACGCGAGGCCTTCACCGGCTCAGCCACAGTGGTGTCGAGCGCCGATATCGAGAAGCAACAGGTGAGCAACCCGGTTGCAGCCCTTGACGGTCGTGTGGCGGGCATGCAGATGCTATCCACCAATAACCCGGCAAGCGAATCGGGCGCAAGCGACATAGTGATCCGCGGCATAGGCTCACTCAATGCCTCCACGAGCCCGCTCATCATTCTTGACGGTCTCCCCTACAACGGTTATCTTAACGACCTCAACCCCTCTGACATAGAGAACATCACTGTGCTTAAGGATGCGGCATCCAATGCACTTTACGGTGCACGTGGTGCTAACGGTGTGATCATGATCACCACGAAGAACGCAAGCCGCGGACACACCAAAACCACGGTTAGTGCAAAATGGGGTGCCAACACCGACGCGCGTGTACACTATGACTACATCGACAATCCGGGGGAGTATTACGAGGCTCACTACCGTGCCCTTATGAACGCTTATCAATATAAGCAAGGAATGTCGTTCCAGCAGGCTCACATCCAGGCCAACAATACCCTCCCTCTTACATCGCAATATAGCGGTCTCGGATATATGGTATATTCGGTGCCTCAAAACCAGTTCCTTATCGGTGAGAACGGCAAACTCAATCCAAATGCTGTAATGGGCAACCGTGTTGCGTATAATGATCAGATCTATACCCTTATCGCAGACGACTGGACCAAAGCGGGCACCCGCACCGGTCTTCGTCAAGAATATAATATTAACCTGTCCGGAGGTAACGATAAATACACATTCATGGCCTCATTAGGCTACCTCGGCAACGAGGGTATCGCCTACGGATCGGAGATGAACCGTACGACAGCACGTCTGAAAACCTCATACAATCCCTACTCATTCGTGAAGGTGGGAGCCAATGCCAGCTATACCCACACAGAGACCCACAGTCACTCCGGTGTGTTCGGTTGCCTCTACGATATAGCACCGATCTATCCTCTATATATCAGAGATGGTGAAGGCAACATCATGACTGATGCCCATGGACGCCGCTATGATTATGGATACATGGATGTGGGTCTGGTACGTCCTGTCGAGAAAGAGGGCAACTCCATTCAGGATGACCTGCTCGACATCAACTACAACGATATCAATGCTTTCAGTATACAGGGTTACGCAACCTTCGATTTCCTCAAATATTTTCACCTTACAGTGAACGGTAGTACATATGTAACTGAAAATCGTTGGAAAACCGCATATAATCCATATTACGGTTATGCCGTCAATACAGGAGGCAGCACATCAATTAATCATTACCGCACATCGAATATCAACTACCAGCAATTGCTCAACTACGCACAATCGTTCAACCAGCACTCAGTAGATGTTCTCATCGGACATGAGTATACCAAGAACATAGGCACAAAAGTTGGTGGTTCGAGATCAAAGATCGCCAACTTCGAGACCAATACAGAGCTTGGAGGAGCAATCATCATTAAATCCAATTCATCCTATAAGTCGATGTATAATGTTGAGGGTTACTTCTTCCGTGGCCAATATGACTACGACAATAAATACTTCGCCAACGCATCGTTCCGTCTTGACGGCTCCTCACGTTTCCATCCTGATCACCGCTGGGGTAAATTCTGGAGTCTCGGTGCAGCCTGGATTATCACCAAGGAGAGCTGGATGCCGGAGTCGAATCTGGTGAATATGCTCAAGTTCAAGGCATCTTACGGCGAGCAGGGTAATGACGGCATCGGCTCGTTCCGTTACACAGATATGTATGACATCACCAACTCAAATGATGATATCGCCTTCACCTTCGCATCAAAGGGAAATAAGGATATCACTTGGGAGACTGTCGGCAACTTCAATACAGGCTTCGAGTTCGAGCTTTTCAACAATCGTCTGAGCGGTGGTCTTGAATATTACTATCGCAAGACATCCGATATGCTGATGTGGTTTACCGCACCGTATGAGATGGGCTACAGCGGCTATTACGACAATGTGGGCGATATGGTTAACCAAGGTATAGAATTAGATCTCAATGCCACTGTCATTGCTACTAAAAACTTCAAATGGAATGTGGGTCTTAACCTAACCTGGGAGAAGAACCGTGTGACCTATCTGCCGGAGGAGAACGCCGCTATGAATGTCAACGGTCATCCGGGCTACATGAATGAAACCAATTATGTCGGCGAAGGCTTACCTGTCTATTCATGGTATCTCAAGAGATATGCCGGAGTAGGTGAGAATGGCGAGATTTTATACTATAAAGAGGGTGACGATGGAACAATATCAACAACAAAATATCTTGACGAGGCCACTTACTTCCTGACAGGTGACACCGCTCTGCCAGACCTCTTCGGTGGTTTCAGCACATCATTCAATCTTTACGGCTTTGACCTTAGCGCTCAATTCAACTATTCGATCGGAGGCAAAAAGATGGACTATGGCTACCAGTCGCTCATGCGTGCGCCCTACTCTTCCCTCACCGGTTTTGGCCTGCACAGAGATGTGCTCAAGTGCTGGACACCGGATAATACCGACAGCGACATACCGATGTGGTATTTCGGTAATGACACTCAGGCACCGACCACCGATTATTTCCTTACTGATGCGAGCTATCTGACCCTTAAGAACGTGACCATCGGTTACAACTTCCCGGCAAATATCATCCGCCAACTCAAGATGAGCAAGCTAAGGCTGTTCGCAAGCTGTGAGAATGTAGCTTACTGGACAAAACGTAAAGGTTTCGACCCCCGCGTATCCTTCACTCAAGGTAGCTTCGGTGGCTATTCACCGATACGCACTATTTCCGGTGGTGTTCAGATTGAGTTCTAACCTAAACAAAAGAAACAACAATGAAAAAAATTGTAAGAGATATATTTCTTGCCACCTGCTGCACGGCGTTAGCCATAGGCACAACGGGATGTCTTGAGGAGGCATTTCCGGAAGATGATCAGCAGACGGCTGAACAAATCAAGCATGCCAACAAGGCTGCCCTTGCCAGTGCAATTCCGGCCTATTTCAACGTATACGATTCAAATTACGAGTATGATGCAGGCCTACCGGCTATGAATGTATGGAGAGACGCTATGTCGGCCGATCTTCCTGTCTACAATAGCGAATATGATTATTTCAACTGGTTTAACGAGCAGTTATACCTCGGTGACTACGAAATGCAGCATCTTTTCTGGCGCAGATATTATTATCTGCTTCAGAAATGTAATTCTACCATCTCAGTCTGCAGCAATGATCCGGACAGTGAAGATGCCCCCTATATGGGTATGGCTCTCGCCTATCGGGCCTGGACATATATGGAATTGATGCGTACTTACGAATACAGAAGCACCGGAGTGGATCGTCTCGATCAGTTTGCAGAGACATCCGGGCTTTACGGAATCACCGTACCTCTGATCACTGAAAAAACTACTGAGGATGAGTCGCGCAATCTTCCACGTGCACCTTTCACCCAGATGTATCGGTTTATCATGAACGACCTCAACCGTGCTGAAAAATTCCTTGACAAGACCATTACGGTAAGTGCCAAGAATTTGGTGGCCCGTGGTGTGGTCTATGGCATCAAAGCCCGACTCTGGCTTGAGATGGCCTCACGTTTCGAGAATCATTCCGACGATCTCAGTCTGCAGCTTGCCGCAGAAGACAAAGAGGAATATGCCGACCTTGAGAAGCTGAACATACGTTCGGCCAACGACTGCTTTGCCAAAGCTGCGGAATATGCACGAAAGGCAATAAGTGAGGGAACTTATTCCCCCACCACCGAAAGCCAGTGGTATGATCCGAACAACGGTTTCAACACCCCCATACCATCATGGATGCTTTGTGTGATCATCACCACCAATAACGGCCTTGCCAAAAGCAGGACATGGCAAACGATGCCATCTTTCCTTTCACCGGAACCCACGTATGGTTTATCTCATTACACATATGAGGCTTACCGCATGATCGATGCCCGTCTTTTCAGCCAGATGGATCAGAACGACTGGCGACGTGATACATGGATCGATCCTACCGAAGTGGCTAATAAGAAAGCATTTGACTCAAAATACTCCAAGGCTACCTCGATGAGCTATGAGGATTGGTCGAAATACGCAGCCTATACGGGCTTCAAATTCCACCCTGCTCAGGGAGCGGTAAGTATCTACACCACCGGCAATGCCATCAGCATACCGTTGATGCGAATCGAAGAGATGTATCTCATAGAGGCTGAAGCTTTGGCACATTCCCAGGGAGCTGCCGCCGGCAAACAGGCTTTGGAAAGCTTCATGAACACTTACCGAATGAAGTCAGGCACTACCTATACGGTAAAGAATGCCACACTCGAAGGAGT
>CAMWZE010000088.1 GCA_947178685.1 uncultured Porphyromonadaceae bacterium | reverse complement strand
GTGAACGTATATTACCCCAGTCGCCGCTGCCCCAACCGCCACCGGATGTGGGCTTTGTCTCCTGATTAAATATCCATGTATTTGGTTTTTCATTCACAAAGCAGTCGCTTTGGTCGTCGGCACCGGGGCCCTGAGCGCCGGGCAGGATGCCGTAGAATCCATTGGCGAAGAGTTCAAGATCGGTGACGTTATTGAAGAAGGTGTCTTCCGATATGGAATCCTCCGGATAGAGGTTCAGATTTTCCTCGCATGAGGCTAAGAGAGTCAGGCCGCATATTGCGGCTATTTTGAGATAGAGTTTCATGTGGTTGAGGTCTAATTTACAATGTTACAGTAACGCCAAGGGCGAACGACTTCTGAAGAGGATAAGAGTTGAGTCCGAGTGTCTCGGGATCGTAGATGCTGAAGAGATGATCGTAGGTGAAAATGTTCTGTCCGGTGAAGTAGAACCTTACCGAGTCAAAACCGATTGTCTTCATCCATTTCTCCGGGAGGGTATAACCGAGAGTTATATTTTTGAGACGGAAATAAGAGGCATCCTGGAGATAACGTGTCTGAGTATGGCGGTTGCCTGTCACGTTGTCGTAGGTGGAGCGAGGGAAATAGGCATCGCGGTTCTCCTCTGTCCAGGAGTCAAGAGCATGTTTGAAGGGTACATGCCATTCGTTGCCGAAGCCCCAGAACTGATTTCCGCCGAGCACCACATCACGTTGTCCGATGCCCTGGAAGAATAGATTGAGATCGAAATTTTTCCAAGCGGCATTAATCTTTATGCCATAGGCGTATCGTGGCTCACTGTTACCGATAACTTTACGGTCGCCCGGATCATTGAGAGTGCCCTTGCCATAGGTGATCTTGCCGTCGCCATTGAGGTCGTGATATTTGACATCGCCCGGATACCAGCCACCGCCATACACTTCACTTTGATCGGCATGTGCTCTGACCTCCTCTTCGCTTTGGAAGAGTCCTTCTGTCACGAATCCCCATATCTCACCCCATTTCTTACCGACATAATGGTTGGATATGATCATTTCGGGATTGTTGAACTTGGTGATGGTGGCCTGATAGTCTGAGAGCACAAGGCTGACATCATATGAGAGTCCGAAGGGAAGTCTGTCGCGCCAGCCAATGGTGAGCTCCCAGCCATCGGTACGCAGGTTGGCGGTGTTGGCCTGAGGAGCACCGGTGCCGAGCACAGCCGGGAGGGGAGTGCCGTTGGTGACCATATCGAGAGTGAGACGGCGATACCAGTCGAATGTTCCGAAAAGTCGATTGTTGAGAGCTCCGAAGTCAATACCGAAATCCAGTTGCTTCACCGTTTCCCATGTAAGGAAAGGGCTTACCAGACCCGGTGTGCCCACACATGCAATCTTCTTGCCGTCTACAAGATACCCCATCTCTCCGTTTGCGCCCATTGTGGCTATGTAAGGATAGTCGCCACCTACCGACTGATTGCCAAGCTTACCGTAGGAACCGCGTATCTTAAGCTCGTTGACGTAAGGAATAACCGGTTCCCAGAATTTCTCACCGGATATTCTCCATCCGAGAGAGAAAGAGGGGAAAAAGGCGTATCTCTTCTTCTTAGGAAATTTTGAGGAACCGTCATAACGGCCGTTGAGTTCAAGGAGATAACGGTTGTCGTAGTTGTAGTTGATGCGGCCGAAGAAACCCTCTGTTGCACTGGCATGAGAACCGCTGCCGTTGTATTTCTCTCCATAGGCCATGCCTAAAGATGCAATGTCGGGGCTTATAAGGTTCTGACGTTCTGCGTCAAACCATGCCCAGCTGTGATGCTCATAATTATAGCCGAGGAGCACCTTCACATTGTGAAATCCGAAGTCGCGGGTATAATCTGTATATACATTGACGGCATCATAATAGTTGTTGTCGTTGGTATATTTCACCGTGCTCGGGGTGATGTGTGGAAATATGGTGGTCACCTCAGGGTTGGCATAATGCTCTATAATCTCCTTGCCGTGATATTTCTTGTTGATTGAGTAGATGTTACGGGTGTAGTCGAGATTAATATTCCAATCCTTAAGTGGTTGAATACGCAGGATGCCCGTGAGCCACAGATCGTTCTCCTTGTGCACACGACTGCCCGAGAGCGCCTGGGTCGCCACCATATTGGTCCAGCTGCCCTGACCGGAGTAATTCCCATCGGGGTGATAGACCGGCATGAACGGACGAAGATCGGCACCATAGAATGAGGATCCCATATCGTTGTTGTGGGAGCCATAGGGGGTGTCGCGGTTGGTGTAGTTATAGTTAGCCTTCATCCCGATGTTTAACCAGGAGAGCACTTGGGAGTTGATGTTCATCGAGGCGTTGAAGCGCTGATACTTATCATCGTAATGCTTTAGCTGACCCTCCTGATCCATAAATCCGGCCGATCCGTAATAGGTGGTTTTTCCCGAACCGCCCGAGATAGATACGTTATATTGTTGAGTGAGTGTGGTTGTCTTTCTTGTCTCGGCTATCCAGTCGGTGTTGCCGCAGTAGAGATACTTGTCGGAATTGGATGGATCAATGTATACCGGGAGGTTATGTTTCGGATCGGTGTAATAGGCATAGATATGCTCCATCTGGGTCTGGTCGTAATAGTCGCCTCCACCGGAGTTTCTGTTGGTGAGATTGTGGAAGTTGGCGAAAGTCCAGGAGTCCATGTATTCCGGAATCTTTGTAGGTCGGTTCCAGGAGAGATTTGCCGATAGGGTTAATTTCGGTTTCTGCTCCTTACCCTTCTTAGTAGTTATAAGCACAACTCCATAAGCTGCCTGCGTGCCATAGATAGAGGCGGAGGCGGCATCCTTAAGCACCGATACGCTTTCCACGTCGGCCGGATTTATCATATTGGGATCCATCTGGACGCCGTCGACCAAAATAAGAGGACCGGAGGAGTTGACTGAAGTGGTTCCTCTTACGTTGAATCCGAATCCGCGTCCGGGGGTGCCGTCGCTGGCAGATATGTTGAGGTTACCTATCAGTCCCTGCAGACCCTGGCTCAGATTGGTGATGGGACGGTCTTCAAGTTCCTTGGCGGTAACTCCGGACACAGCTCCGGTTAGATTCTCCTTCTTCTGAGTGCCGTAACCTACCACCACCACCTCGCCCAGAGCTTGCGAGGATTCGAGCATACGAATTTCGAGGTCAGTATTATTTCCGAGTTTTACCGTCTTAGGCGCGAGTCCCACCATAGTGAATGTAATTGACGATCCTTTGGGAGCATTGATTGAAAAGCCTCCGTCGATGTCAGTGACAGTGGCACGGTCCGATCCATCTAATCTTACAGTAACTCCGGGTAAACCCTCTCCCTCGGAGTCGAGCACTTTGCCTTTATACAAAGTGGCGGGTTGTTCTGCTTTTACACCGAAAGAGGTATCTTCCCCCTCTTGGGTATTGGCATGAAGGGTGGCGGCCGGCACTATTCCGAGTGCGAGGGCCAATGCCAAAGGCACTTTCATCATGTTGAGTGGTTTCGGTTTTTTCATGATTGGTTGATAATTGAAAAAGATTTTGTAATTTTAAGGTGCATCATATCTTTTGTAAGGATACGTTCGATGCGCCGGTGAGGGTTCTGAAACTGGGTGCAAAGGTAGATATCGGCTATTAATCATAGGGTTAAGTTTGGGTTAATTTTTAAGTTAACCCCCTGAAAAGTCGTTAATCGGCAGCTGAGGTCGCTCCGGATCCGTAACACGCGATGTGGTCGGATTTTTGTTGAGAGCTTAAGTAAGGTTAATGATTTAGCAATGATGAAATGCTGAGATTAACCTTGTGTTAATCATTTAAGATAATCACAAGTGTATAACTTTGCGCCTGAGTTCTGAAACCGCTCCCTCTCTCCTCAACTCTTTCAAAAACTTTATTTAATTAAATTAACTACCATCCCATGAAACTTGATAAGATCATAGCGACCGCTTTTCTCTCACTCTCTGCTGCGACAACCATGAATGCACAGGAGGCTCCGAAACCTTTCGGACCCACACCCAACGAGCGCCAGAAGGAATGGTATGACCGCGAGATGATCGCTTTCTTCCATTTCGGTATAAATACCTTTGAAGACTTCGTGAACGAAGGCGACGGCAAGGCTCCGGCAGCCATTTTTAACCCAACCGCCCTTGACTGCACCCAATGGATGGAGACCTTGAGAAATGCCGGAATTCCGGCCGCTATTCTCACGGCTAAGCATGCTGACGGTTTCTGCCTTTGGCCGAGCCAATACACCGACTATGGCGTGAAGAACTCAGCATGGAAAGGGGGGAAAGGTGATGTGGTGCGCGAATTTACCGATGCCTGCGAGGAATATGGCATAAAAGCAGGTATATATCTCGGTCCGCATGACCGCCACGAACATCTGCATCCCGACTACACCACTGCCCGCTACAAGGATTATTACAATAAGCAGCTCCGAGAACTGATGACTGACTATGGAAAGATCTGGGAGACTTGGTGGGACGGTGCCGGTGCCGACGAGCTTACCACACCTCTATATACAGAATGGTATAAAACTGTCAGAGATACCCAGCCCGACTGTGTGATCTTCGGCACCAAGAATTCATATCCATTTGCCGATGTGCGCTGGATGGGTAATGAGGCGGGACACTGCGGCGACCCTTGCTGGTCGACCACCGATTCGATAGCCATACGCGACGAGGCCGCATATTATGATGCCCTGAACTGTGGCGTAAAAAATGGCAATGCATATATTCCGGCTGAGACTGATGTCTCCATACGTCCGAGCTGGTTCTATCATCCCGAAGAGGATTCGAGAGTGAAGTCGGTGAATGAGCTCTGGGATATATACTGCAACTCTGTAGGCCACAACAGTGTGCTGCTTCTCAATCTTCCGCCCGACCGTCGCGGTCTGTTAAATCCGATTGACTCATTGACGGTGGCCACCTTGCGCAAAGGTCTGGATGAGACATTCAGTCGTAACCTTCTGAAGGGATCGAAGGTGAGCGCCACAAACGTGCGCGGTGGCAAATTTAATCCTCGCTATCTGATTGATGAGGATAAAACCACCTATTATGCTGGAAAAGATGGTGTGGTAAAGTCTGACATTACTTTCACACTTCCTAAGTCTGAGACATTTGATTGCCTGATGCTTCAGGAGGTGATCGAGCTTGGCCACCGCACCACAGCGTGGAGTGTGGAATATTCGCAAAACGGTAAAGATTGGACTGTGATTCCGGAGGCTTCGGCGCTGCAGTCGGTGGGTCATAAGTGGATAGTACGCTTCTCGCCGGTGACTGCAAAATATGTGCGCTTGCGCATACTTGACGGCAACGCTACTCCGGCTCTGCATACATTCGGCCTCTATCGTCAGTCGGAACTTCTGAAACCTGTGAACCAAACCGTATAATAAACTGAAAGAAAGTAATCAGAGATGTATAGCAACATTAGAAGTGTGGTTTGTGTGGCCCTGGCGGCTATAGCTTCTCTCTCGATGGAGGCTGCGGATGTAAAAGTCGGGGTAAACTACAATATAGTGAGCAGTGGCTCCGGACTCGCGATTGATAATCAGGAGAGCTTCTCACCGGGATCAAAACTGTGTCTGTCAAAATTCTCGGCCGACAAGCCTTCGCAGGTATGGCAGTTTGTAGAGGCCGGTAACGGTTATTACTGTATAACGAGTCCTCTCTCGCTCATGGGTATCGACAATGGCGGGAATCCCTCTGAGGGAAAGGCTGCCATACAGTGGAGCCTTGATAAAGGCAACCGCAACCAGCTGTGGAAGATAGTAGACAATGGCGACGGCACAGTCTCCTTCATCGGTGTCGATACCGGGCTTACGATAGCCACCAACGATGCTCCGCAGTTCGGAGAACCTGTGATACAGAAGTCCGGTGAATCCGGGTCAGCATCAAGATGGACTCTTAAGAGGTCTGATCTGAGGGTGACGGTAGAGCCCCCCAAGACAAAGAGTGACAACGATTGGGAGAATCCACATATAATAGGAATTAACAAGGAGCCGGGTTTCGCTACATTCATACCCTATGCCTCAGAGAAGGAGATGCAGGCAGATCCGGCTTATGCAAAACCTTGGGAGCGCACACGTTCGAGCCGCTACATTCTGCTCAACGGCGATTGGAAGTTCAATTGGGTCAAGAGTCCGGAGGAGCGTCCGAAAGATTTCTACAAGACAACATATGATGTGGCGGGGTGGGCTGAGATTCCGGTGCCATCCAATTGGGAGATGCATGGCTATGGCACACCTATCTACACCAACATCACCTATCCTTTCCGCAATAATCCTCCGTTTATACAGGGACAACCCGGTTATACGGTTCAGGATGAGCCTAATGCTGTAGGTTCCTACAGAAGAGATTTTACTCTTCCTGACGGCTGGCGCGACAAGGAGATATTCCTCACATTCGAGGGATGTTACAGCGCGATGTATGTATGGGTGAATGGCAGGAAGGTCGGCTACAGTCAAGGCTCCACAAACGATGCCCGCTTCGACATTACCCCCTATGTGAAACCGGGAAAGAATATGTTGGCAGTGGAGGTGTATCGCTGGAGCGATGGCAGTTATCTTGAAGATCAGGATATGTTCCGTCTCAGCGGCATACATAGGGATGTGTATCTG
>CAMWZE010000087.1 GCA_947178685.1 uncultured Porphyromonadaceae bacterium | reverse complement strand
GTGTATCTTTGCAAAAGATTAACCAAATTTCAAGACAAAATATACTCTCCTCATTTGAAACTGCCCTCATTATTTAAGGGTAACCTCACTCTCTCTTCCTGAATAAAGCTTAGGTTATTATCGATATAAAGGATGTCGAGGCATTTCGAGAGAAAAGCCCGGCGGATGAACCATTAATTGCGCTGCGGGTTAAACGGAGCGATTCCGCTTAGCTTGCCATCGACCGATGAAGGTATAGATTAGTAGACGTTTACTTCCACATTGGCCGATGTTAGTTTGGTTGAATAATGGTACATTGGATCGACTGATATCTCCCGATTATCGGTCGGCTCGGAAATAGTTGGCGGCAATGGAGTGGAATTATGGATGAAGTTACCCATTGCCTCTCGAAATTTCCGGTATACAGAGGAGGTGCTTCGCGATGAAACACCTCCTTTAATTATGTAAGTAATTATGTAAGTAGCTACGAACAATTATGTTTTATCGGATATTTTGGTTAAATTTGTGGTCGCTTACAGTCTCCCGGGGGTTGAATATCTCAACTATTGACCGGGGAATCATGCATATTGACCTGACAAACAAATGACACGAAAGGACATACGCCGGGGTACCATCGGCACTATTCTCTTCTCCCTCGCGGCATATTGCATTATCTTTCTGATATATGCATCCCATTCTTCATGCAGTCACTCTGATGAGCCTCTCGCAGAAGAGGCGCCCGGAGTGATATGGACCGACACGCTTACCAACCACTCCTCAACGTGGGAGGCGCTTGCTCCAATGGATCGTGAAATAGAGCGATTCATGCAGAAATGGCATATCAAAGGTATGTCCTTTGCTGTCACACGACATGATTCCCTGCTTTATGCAAAGGGATACGGATATGCGGATGTGGAGATCGACCGTAAGCTCGAAGCCACAGATATAATGCGTATAGCATCGGCCTCGAAGCTCGTCACAGCTATCGGGGTAATGAAACTCGTGGAGCAAGGGAAGCTTACGCTCAATAGCAAGATATTCGGACCGGATGGCATCCTGAACGATACAGCCTACACGAACGCCATGTGTGACAAGCGGATGCTTGATATCACCGTAGACCATCTCCTGCGCCATATGGGAGGGTTCGGACGAGGTGCGGGCGACCCGATGTTCACAACCAACGAGATTATTAAGGCCAAGCGTCTGCCGGGGCCTCCCTCGCAGGAGGAGCTTGTGAAGATTGTGCTTGGACGCCGCATAGCTTTCGCTCCCGGCAAAGGTAGGATATATTCAAATTTCGGCTATATGCTTCTCTCCATGGCAATGGAGAGGGTGACAGGGGAGAGTTATTGGGATTATGTCACGGAGAACGTGTTGCGTCCTGCCGGGTGCTACTCATTCCGTCCTGCCACCAACTACTATGAGGAACGCCATCCAAACGAATCGAAATATTATGCTCCGGATGATGAGCTCGTGGAGGAGTATAACGGCAGCGGACGGATGGTGACACGCGTATACGGTGGCAATGATGTCAACGCACTCATGGGAGCCGGTGGCTGGTGTACGTCGGCGGCTGATTTTGCCCGTCTTGTGGCCGCCACCGACGGCGATCCGCGTCTTGAGGATGTGATTTCCCCTACCTCTGTGGCCACTCTTACCGAACACTCCGACGATGAGAAGATGTCGCGAGGATGGAGTGAATGTGATGCCAAGGGTAAATGGACGCGCACGGGCACCCTGTCTTCCACACATACCCTTGTGGAGCGTTTCCCAAACGGCGACTGTTGGGTGCTGATCACCAACAGCGGTATATGGACCGGGTTTCATTTCACACGAGATCTGCAGCGTCTGCTTGACCGTCTTCGTGACCGCTATTCCGGCTCTCTCCCGCATCGGAATCTTTTCTGACAAATCCCGATGACAGCGATTGCAGAAGGGTGTGATTGCCAAGGGGAGATTGGTGAAGAGGCGGCAGTGCTTTTGAACAAAGATAGATTTAACGTGTTTTAACTAAAAAGGGAGGTGACTCTCATGTGTTGATGAAGAGGCTCCTTATAAATTGAGAATTATGGAAATATTACTTTGGTCGCTCACAGCCATATTCGGACTGGGAATATTATTTGTAAGACGTTTCGACATGTCGTCGGTGTTGGGCTATGTGCTCTTTGCCGTAAGTATCATCACTTTTGTATTATTCGAGTATATGCAGCTCAGAAAGTATCTTGATCCGGCCTGGACGGGAGCAGCCGTAGCTCTTTCGGCCATCATACTTATACGAGTGTCGTTCTGGATCACCAAGCCTATAAAACATAGAAAAACCACCGAAAAATAAGATAGCAGGTATTGCAAAGATATAAGCACGGGGATATATCTGAAATTTCAGATATATCCCCGTGTGAATTATGTATGAATATGTTTGAGAATCACCACATTGTCTCAAATGTCAAGATCGGTGGTATCAGGCTCCGATTATCCATTTGCTTCCGGGAAGGAATGCGATTAATCTGGTAGTGATGTAGCAACAGATAAAAGTGACTATTGCGATCACGGGGATGGCAGCTACAGTGGGAAGATTATATGTGCCCTTGAAAATACTTACCCAGAATCCGAGCCAGAATATATGCATGAGGTATATGCCAAAGCTAAGTTTTGAAGCACGGGTTACGATTGCCGGTGCCTTCTGCTGAGTGATGCATGTGAAGAGAAGGAAGGCTCCGGTGGTGAGCACCACCACGTTTATTGTGCAGAATGCCCAGCCGATCTCAAGCACGGGAGTGACGATAAGCTCACCGGGGATGGCCTGTACATAGAATGAATAGATTGTGGCGAGGGCACCGATTATAAGCATTATTGTTCCGGCCCAAAGACGGGTGGGACGGTCCCATGTGAGATGGACGCGGATATAATGGGCGAGTACGAGATAGCCGAGATAACCGGAGAAGTACCAGAGAAGATGATATTCATTCCAGAAACATTGTCCCCAGATCTCACCCCAGTTGCGCGACATGTAGGGCATACATGTGGAGATAAGGAACAAAAGAATGAAAAAGCGTTCCTCTTTGGCAGTGGCCTTTGCAAGCCACGGAGATATCATGGGGATGAAGAGGTAGATGCTGATGAGGGGATACATAAACCAGAAGTGTCCGGCGGTGGTGGGGAAGTTGAGGAGGATGCGGGATAGGTCGGTGGCAGAGGTTTCAGCACTGATCTGCCCCCACAGCATGGGGAGTGTGCTGTATAGAATCACGAAAATGAAGAAAGGAGGGAGGATGTGAGTGAAACGACGTTTGTAGAACTGGCCCATAGTGACATTGGCCGGCATAGGCGCGAGAAGAAATGCGGAAACAATGAAGAATAGAGGCACAGACATTCGAGAAAAACCGTCGTAGACCGACACCCATAAACGGTCGGCTTCGTTAAGGAGCATGGATGTGGGTCCGGCCATGTCGGATTCACCACCGGCTCCATAGTAGTTTTCACTGGCGTGGACAAGAATCACAAGAAAACATGAGAACACACGTAGGTAATCGAGGAATACGATCCTCTTTCCGGATGAAGCGGCTCCCACACTCGCAGAGTTGGTACCGGCTTGTGCAGCGGTTGCTGTAGTCATGATGTAGTTAGAGTTATAAAAGTTTAGTTATTAATTGAAACAGTTTGTTTTTTCTTGATATAGGGTGGATATTTGCCTGCGGGTTTAGAAGATGGAGTTTCCTATGTCGGTAGTGAAGCGTTCGAGCGTCTCCACACCAAGAGCGGAGTTACCATGGCGGTTAAGGCCGGGACTCCAGACGGCTATAGAGAGATTACCCGGAATGTATGCTACGATGCCACCACCCACACCACTCTTGCCGGGAAGTCCGGCACGGAAAGCGAAGTCGCCCGATTCATCATAAAATCCGCAGGTGAGCATCACGGCACCGAGGCGTTTGGCCTGGCTTATGGTGAGCACCTGTTCCCGGGTAAAGGGATTTACGCCACGATTGGCGAGGAATAGGAAGGATCGTGCAAGATCAATGCAATTCATCGATATGGCGCATTGGCTGCAATAGACGTCGATGAGAGTGTCAACGTCGTTCTGAATGTTGCCGAAACTCTTCATGAAGTATGCGAGGGCCATATTGCGGTTGGCATGTTCGCGTTCCGAACGGGCTATCCGCTGGTCGATGTAGATGTCGTCGTTGCCTGTTAAGGAACGTATAAAATCAAGAAGGGCCTCTTTGGGACGATCATATAGAGAGATCAGGCGGTCGGTAATCACCAGAGCTCCGGCATTGATGAAAGGATTCCGGGGAATGCCATGTTCATATTCGAGCTGCACGAGGGAGTTGAATGGGTTGCCGGATGGCTCACGTCCCACGGCGGTCCATATCTCATCTCCTAAGCGAGACATTACCATGGCAAATGTGAATACTTTGGAGATGCTTTGGATTGAGAAATTTATGGAAGCGTCGCCGGCATCACACTGCACACCGTCAAGGGTGGTCATCGATATTCCATAGTGCAGAGGATTGGTTTCCGCAAGGGCAGGGATATAGTCGGCCACTTTTCCAAGGCCACGTTTTATTTTGAAGTCCTCGTATAATCCGGTTATTACGTCTTGATAGTTCATAATCAAGGGTATTGGGCATAAATCTGAAAGTCGGCTCCGGGATTAGCCGTCAGCGACATGATGTTGGGTTTTACTACGCAAAATTAATGAAAAAAGCTCGTGATGCAAAAAAGTATTTAACAATTACGGTGTAATAGTGTTATGAATATTAAAAGGCTGAATTATGCCCAAATTGCATTAATGGGGCCGGAATGTGATTTTCAGCAGATATATACTGTGGCATAGGTATTATCTGTGGAGATAAATAATATAACCCTGGTTGATGAAAAGAGACCGGGTTAGAGAAATTCGAGTTAAAACAGTAAATCAATGAATAGAATCTTATTTGTGGCAGCAGTGGGAATGGCGTTTGCCTCCTGTGCATCGGATGCCGAGAGTGTTACAATACGTCTTCCTAAGGACTATCAGGAGGAGACGTTAGTGGTGAGTCATGTTACAATAGAGAACGCGACAACAGCAACTACGGCTGATGATGTGATTCAATTATACGACACTTTGGAGGTGAAGGATGGTGTGGCGCATCTGCGACTCGATCCCTCGGGTGCAGCCCGCTATAATATAGAGACACCCATGGTGACACGCATACAACCTGAATTCTATGCGGCACCCGGCGATAAACTTGAGGTTGTGATCAATGCATTCGAGCCGTCGGACTATACTGTGAGCGGTACACCCCTGATGGAAGACCTCACAGCTGTGAACGCCATCACCAAACCAATCACCATAGAGTATGCCGAGTTTCTGAGTGGCGATGATAATAAGTCGCGCGAGGATATGATGAAGATCATAGACCGTTACGATGCCGCCATCAAGCAATTCGTGGCCGACAATCCGAAAAGTCCGGCCGTGCCTTATGTGATTATGCAGCTCAGTGGCGATGACTTCAAAACCTTATACGACCAAATGACTCCGGAGGCAAAGAAGTCGATACTTATGCCCTATGCAGAGAGCTATAATGTGGAGGTGGAGAAGATGCAGCAGGAGAGAGCCGCTGAGGATGCCCGCAAGGCAGAAGTGGCTTCCGGCACTATAACCGCACCCAATTTCACCCTTCCCGATCTGAAAGGGAAGAAGGTGAGCCTTTCAGATTTCAGAGGTAAGTGGGTTGTGCTTGATTTCTGGGGCAGCTGGTGTGGCTGGTGTGTAAAAGGTTTCCCTGCCTTGAAAAAGGCTTATGAGCAATATGGTGATAAGATTGTGATCATAGGTATAGATTGCAACGAACCGGAGGCTGATTGGCGAGCCGGGGTGAAACAGCATAAGTTGCCTTGGATTAACCTCTATAATGGAGAGAACAGAAAGCTCTATTCAGAATATAATATAGAGGGTTTCCCGACAAAGGCAATTATTAATCCGGAAGGAAAACTTGTGGATCTTACCACAGGCGAGGATCCGTCGTTCTTCACCCGCTTGGCAAATTTCGTGAAGTAGAGAGAAGCGTGACCTAAAGGATGGCTAAGTAGATTAGTCTTCACGGTCTGCTGTAGTGGAATATTCAAAAGTAAAATCCGGTTACGCATCCATTTTGCGTAGCCGGATTTTACTTTTGCTCCATATGCAAGTTGCTATCTCTTTTTTTTGAGATGCTTTATCCAGATATAATATCCGGTCAAGGGGAGACTTGCTCCTAACAAAGCCCCGAGTAACCAAAGAATGCGGGTTATTATTCCTCCCCAGCTTCCGGTGTGGATGGAATAAATCCATCCGCGTAGTTTGTCGGCGGGAACAGAGTCGGCATATTTTGTAGCAGGCGTTATCTCGCCTGATCTGCGGTTGAACTCATATTTGTCTGATGCGCGACCGTTGCCTGTAACGCCTAATGAGACAGAAGCCGTTTCAGCCCCGATAGTAATTTGAGGAGCATCGGGGTTTTGTGATTTCAGTTTCTCATAAACCTGCTGCCATCGACCAAATTCGGAATGATGACGGCGCCCTTCGCCTCTACCTTCACCGCGACCTTCACCTCTGCCTTCACCTCTTTGTGTGGCTTTCAAAAGAAGACATATTATGGA
>CAMWZE010000086.1 GCA_947178685.1 uncultured Porphyromonadaceae bacterium | reverse complement strand
GTAAAGAAAACATCCCATCCGGCAACTATAATATATAATCTTGTGGCATTACTTAATTAAAAAAAAGGACCATATCCTGCGATATGATCCTTTTTAGACCGGATTATCATTTATGTTTTAGCAAATCTGATTTATTTAGAATGCAACAACACTTTATGTCCATTCACAATATATAATCCACACGGAAGATTTGCTATATCCATCTTACTTAATTTCTCCCCAACAGCTATTCCACTTAACATAAATACTGTGTACGTGCCGTCAAAATTAGCTTCAATCCCATCTAACGACGTTTCTGATTTGCCATGATATCGAAGTGTGTAATTATCAAAACAACACCAACAGTCACCCTTAGCAACATCACAATTCAGACCGAGACGCAATACACCGTCTGTAATGTGCACCAACATTTCATTTTTATATAAATCTGTTTGAAATGCTTGTTCCGCACCATACATTGAGTTGACGTACCCATTTTTCACATGTGTGCCGGATAAACTTTCCTCCAGTTCCGGATTATCTGAAAGTTTATGTTTGTAAAGAGATATTATTGGAGCTTCTACATCATTAGCGATAAAAACAGCCGGAATTTTCTCTAATCCTGTCCTGTAACGGACTCCTCCATCGTTCACCCCCACACGATAAAGTGCCTGAACTCCCACTTTGTAGATACCGGCCGGTAATCCAGTCACTGTCTGGGTTGTAGAAAAACTCCTGTTCCAAAACTCCGCAACATGATTACCCCATACCGGTTCTTCCTGCCATCCATGGTTGTCTGTGTCAAAACAAGGATTCTCTATCATACAACTCATATCCCAGCTCTCTCCGTCTTTCACATCTGAATCATCTGCAGAGAAATATGCTTTCATTTCCTGCTCGATTCTATCACGTCCATCTATATAATCTAACGGATTAATCGTTGATTGCATCTCTGCTTCCACCGAATCCAAAATTGAAATAAACTCATTCAGAGAACCAGACGGGATCGAAGCAGACACATTTTCATTAGCAATCTGATATATTCGGCTATATGATGCATAAAAATCTACAGCTTTGGCTATATCCGATTCAAGAGCAGAAAGCGCTCTTATAGAGGCTTCAAAACCTTCGCGACTCTCGTCTACCACCGATTGCAATGTTATCTGTTCCTTGTAATAATTCTCAAGCTTTTCCGGAAGTGATGATAAGTCTTTGGTCAATAGACCATCAAGTGCACTCTTATGACGATGGCGCAATAAACTCAAATCTCCGGCCTTCACAAGTGTCATGCAATCAATATCAGGCATCCAATCGGAATCATTAGATAATGTAATTATATTGTTTCCCTTTTGCAAACCCACTGTAAGTGTCACATTACCCACGACATCCCAGCCTCCTGAGTTAACAGTCAACTCATCTAATGTCTTACCATTCACGTCAATTCTAAATTGTCGGTCTGCTCCGGTTATGAAATATAGTGTCATTTCATAATCACCTCCTTCCTCCGACCAAACATCTTGCCATGACAACGAATTATCGGCTCGCATACCAAGCCAAGAAACTTTGGCACCACCTGAACATACATCCATCTCCTCATATATACCCGATTTCACCACTTGATTATTATCAAGCTCCTGATAGGCAGAGATACGTCCGGTTTCTCCTTCATATACCTGCTTCTCCAGACGTCTGTCAGCTTCCAAACGGTAGATACGTGTGGCATGCGGAGGAACATTGACATTTAAAGATCCTTCACATTCTCCTATATCTTTTCTTTCATACATATCTCTCACCCTCACTTTTCCATCAAGATCAAGATCCTTCATAGATACATTCATAGGCAATGCTACATCTGTGGGATTATAGAAAGCCACAGCTCTTATTACAGAATGGAGTTTCTCCAAGTCTTTAACAAGCACATATCCTCCGTTCTCCCTTTTCACTACCTGTGCCTGCAATGCGAGCGGATCCTGATTGATAGCCACCAGATCCATATTAGTCAGAAGATCAAGTGTAGACTCATTTATCGAGCGTAAGTCACATCCGATAAGAAGCGGGGAGCTCATCATACACCACATTCCGAAATGAGTCTTATCTTCCTCGGCACTCATGCTGCGTCCTACTTCAAGCATATCCATATCATTGAATCGCCCTTTAGTGGCATATGCTGAAAGATAGAGATTCTGATGGATTATATCCTTTACCGATTCCCAACCGTCATATATATCCTGCGACATTCTCCATGAAGCAGCTACATCCTCTACCCAGGTTCCGGGATATGCCCATCGACACACATTATATCGTATATCGTCTCGTCCGGTAGCCTTAATCGCTTCTGAAATTGCCGTATATCGTTCCCTTTCATCAAGATCAAGATGTTCTGAGTTTTGCGAACCGTCACCTCCACAAAAGTCTACTTTTATAAAATCGAAGCCAAGTTCGTTGAACATAAACTGAGCATCTTCCAAATCATGTTCATACAGTCCGGTGCCTACACCATCTTTGTCTCCGCCCCAGAAAGAAGCGCAAGTGTCATGTCCGGCATCAGAATATGTGCCGGCCTTTAGTCCTAAGGAATGAATGTAATCTACAAGACCTTTAAGCCCGTTTGGGAAGCGGGTGGGATGAATCCTGAGTTTACCGTCATCTTCTCGTCCACACCAAGCTCCATCATCAAGGTTCACATAAAGATAACCGGCATCTTTCAATCCCGTTTTGGCCATAGCATCTGCCTGAGACCGGATTATCTCCTCATTTATTCGATGTCCGAAAGAATTCCATGAGCTCCATCCCATTGTCGGAGTATCCCAAGCGAATGCAGCTCCGGAAAAAAGTGATAGGAGCAATGCTGTTCCAAAGATTTTTTTCATGATAAATTTTGTTAGTTACTATTGATATCAATATCCGTAAAAACCACTACATCCCACTATATACCGAGGACGAATCGACATAATACATAAGATCTGCATCAATCTACGATGTGGACATATCGTCTCTCTAAAAAATTAAATACTTCTCATGCGATAATAGCGAGAATATGTTAAAGGTAGTATCACAAATTGGCAACTGCAAAATTAGAAAAAATATTATTATTTTTTTAATTTTCTTTTGAGTTTTTTAATCTTCGCTCTTCATCATGATTTGTGATGCTTGCATAACTTCATTTATTTTGTTAACTTTGCCTTAAAGGAGAATCCACAACATGTAAATGATAAGCTATGGAAAGAAGAGTGGACTATGCGATCGGCCAACAAGATTTCAAGCAACTGCGGGAAGGGGGTGCCCTCTACGTTGACAAAACCGCATTTGTAGCAAAAATAGCAGAGAGTAAAACTCAATATTACTTTCTCGCACGTCCGCGTCGTTTCGGTAAGAGCTTATTTCTCTCTACATTGAGATATTTTTTTGAGGGCAAGCGTGATCTCTTCCGTGGTCTTTATATTGACTCCATCAACCGGGACTGGACTGCTTATCCGGTTCTATATATTGACCTGAATACCGATAAATACGATGAGAGCAAGCATCTGGAGGAGAATATCGTAAATTGTCTCAGAGAGTGGGAAAAACTTTATGATGTGGAGAAAGTAAGCGATGATATATCCGTGCGCTTCCGAAATGTAATTAAGGGAGCGCATGAGAAAACAGGACAACCTGTGGTGATACTTGTCGATGAGTACGACAAACCGTTGGTAGGTAATCTTAACAAAGATGAAAATTTCCAATATTTCCGTGAAAAGCTCTCATCATTTTACTCTAACTTCAAGAGTAGCGCCGAACATATCCGACTCGTTTTTCTTACAGGAGTAAGTCGATTCAGTAAACTAAGTGTTTTCTCCGATCTTAATAATCTCGACGATATATCCTTCACCGAGGATTTTGCAGATATTTGTGGCATCACTGAAAAGGAGCTTCATGATAATTTTCAAGAAGGTATAAGCAAATTAAGTGAAACCGAGGGATGGAGTTATGAAAAAACCTGCGAAAAACTAAAACGCATCTACGATGGCTATCGTTTCTCAAAATTTGGAAGCGATATCTATAATCCATGGTCTTTACTTAAAGCTATGAAATATTCCGGTTTAGAGAACTACTGGATTGAAACAGGTTTTCCTACTATTCTGGCAGAGTCGTTGAAGAGAGTGAATGCCGACCTTAAAAATATATTCGACACATATTGCACCGAAGACGATCTCAAAGGTCTTGACCTTCATAGTCCCCGGCCACTCGCGTTGCTATATCAGACCGGGTATCTGACCATCAAGAGCTATAATAAAAAAATAAAGCGACTCCGTCTCGGCATTCCGAACGATGAGGTCCGGAAAGGCTTTTTCGACATGCTGTTGCCCTATTATGTGAAATGCAAGACCACTACTGCAAAACATCTGATCGAAGATATATCGGCTCGCTTTATTCTTGGAGAACCGGATGCTGCTATGAAGTCACTGCAAAGTTATTTTGCTGGAGTTGACTATAAACTGAAACTTGAGAACGAGAATAATTTTCAGAACGCATTCTTTCTCCTCACCGATCTTATAGGGATGGAGACTAAAGCGGAAGTCCATACATCAGAAGGTAGCATCGACCTTGTAATCGAAACAGACGACTACATTTATATAATTGAATTGAAATATGATCATTCTGCTGAGTCGGCATTATGTCAGATCAATGAGAAACATTATGCAAGACCCTATCTCACAGACGACCGTAAGCTTTTCAAAATAGGCGTAAGTTTCTCCTCAAAAAGCCGTTGTATTGAAGATTGGATAATAGTGTGAGGTTATAGCTTCCAATGAAATCATCGCTGACGAGGTATTTAAAATGGCAATTATGAGAATGATCGACGTGGGCATACCCACTCTTGGAAAACCGATTTTAGAGAATACTCCAAATGGAGTATTACTTCGTAATATGTTAATCGGCAAGGACTTTCACTGGCAGAAAACAATCGAAGCCCTTTTGCCCGGTGAGGTTATCCGCAACAATGACCCTACGTTCACGGTAATCAATCGTCTACCGTTGGAGAAATATCTGGAATGTGTGGTTGGCAGCGAGATGAATCCCGAAGCACCGGCTGAATTTCTGAAAGCCCATGCTGTAATCTCGCGCAGTTGGGCTCTCGGGAAAATCACCGGTGAACATCCTCATGACAACAGCGGCAAGATTGACTCACCCGACCTCATCGTAAACTGGGAAGACACCTGCGACCATCAGGGTTTCCACGTCTGCTCCGACGATCATTGCCAGCGCTATCAGGGAATCCAGCCTATACGCCCGGAAATACTTGATGCGATACGTGCCACTGCCGGGCTGGTGCTTCGTGCTCCTGACGGAGGATTGGTCGACACACGTTTCTCCAAATGCTGTGGAGGTCGCACGGAACTCTTCTCCACCTGTTGGCAAGACACCAATCCCCCTGCCCTTAAAAGCTTTGACGATCCATGGTGCAATCTTTCAGAATTATCTCAAGACTCCCGAAAAGAGGTGCTTAACGCCATATTGAAAGATTACGATCTCGCTAACGATGGTGGTTATCGTTGGCATACATCTATCTCCGCTCGTGCAGTAGCCATCAACTTACGAAATAAATTCAAAAGAGACTTAGGTGATATACTTAATATTGAAATCACACATCGCGGGCCATCCGGAAGAGCCGACCGATTGAAATTGACCGGCACTAAAGGCAATCTTCAAATCGGCAAGGAACTGATGATTCGTCGGCTCCTCTCCCCCACCCATCTCTATTCATCAGCAATCACAATAACAAGGCAACCCTCACCTCACAAAGAGACCGAATCGGAGACACGGATAACTTCCCCCAATTCCATCATGAATAATAAGGACATATCGCTTGAATTCGCAATTGACGGGTCCGGTTGGGGACATGGAGTGGGCCTATGTCAGATCGGTGCGGCGCGCATGGCTCTCGAAGGACACGACTTCCGCTCCATCCTATCCTTCTACTATCCCGGCGTCTCTCTATCCACCTAAAATTCCGTACATTGACCGATACATACACCCCTTTATGACTCTACTTATGAGTCATAAATTAATGATATATCGTCTTAGAGGACGACCAGAAATATAAGTAGCGATAATTAATTTGTGACACATACTTACCGTAATAATCAACAGATATCGAGCGAGGGTTTTAATTAAATAACGGAGATAGAGACTACATCTAATCTTCACTCCTATGTTGAACCAGATTCAATTGTCTGATTTAATTTGCATAATTTCTATTATTGTGTTAACTTTGCCAAAAAGTGTATTTGTGATGCACTCCTATCTCTCAGATTGAAATTATTTTTAAATATATACGGCAGACGATAGAAATTACATGAGCCGGACGTCCTGTGAATTCCGTAACACAGGACGTCATTTTTTTACATATTATCTCGCCTCCCACTCCATCGGACAGAAGTCTAAATAAACATGCCGGTTTCGTTGAATAAAATAGGCCATTGATTGATATAATTCTCAAATCAGACAATAAATATCTAAAATTGCAGTAATTAAAGTATAATGGCAGTAATAAATTTATTATTATATGAGACTATTGATTTTCTCAGCCGTAGTTGTCTGCATGAGCCAGGCTCTTTTCTCCCAGCCTTGCGAAGTTCCGCACTGCTCATCTTTCCC
>CAMWZE010000085.1 GCA_947178685.1 uncultured Porphyromonadaceae bacterium | reverse complement strand
CCTCTGGAACTATGTCACCACCGGTCTGGAGAATCTTGATTCATATGAAATAACCGATGGGCTCAATCCGGGCGATGCCGTCATAGTGAGCGGATGCGAAAACCTGGCCCACGAGGCGCCGGTAAAATTATGAATTATGAATTACGTTGATTTCCTTATAAAACGCCCTATCGCCGTCATCATGGCTTTTCTTGCCCTGGTGATCATCGGGTGCGTCTCATTTCTTTCTCTACCGGTATCCCTGCTGCCCGACGTGGCCATTCCCCATATCTCCGTGCAGGTGAGCGGCGACAATATGTCGGTGCGCCAGCTCGAAAATTCTGTAGTGACCCCCCTCAGACGCAATCTTATGCAGGTGGGCGGACTCAGCGATATCCAAAGCGACACCCGCGACGGAGCCGCCGTGATCAACCTTACCATGGACTATGGCGTGGATACAGATCTCGCTTTCATCGAGGTCAACGAGAAGATCGATGCCGCCATGAACTCTCTGCCGCGCTCCACTACGCGCCCGAAGGCTGTGAAAGCGAGTGCCACGGATATTCCCGTGGTATATCTATATCTCACCCCCGCCAACGGAGCCTCGTTCATGGATATGGCGGAATTAGCATCATCAGTGGTGCGCCGAAGGCTCGAACAGCTCCCGGAGGTGGCTATGGTGGATGTCACCGGCATCCCTACCCGTCAACTGAAAGTTACGCCTGACCCTGATTTGCTACGCGCTTCAGGTATCTCATCTTCCGACATCAGCAACGTGCTATCTACCAACAACTCCGAGCCCGGAAGCATGACCGTGCGCGATGGCTATTATGAATATAATATTCATATATCCAACCGTCTGCGCACGCCCGACGATGTGCGCAACCTGCAGTTCTTGAAAAACGGCCGCCTTCATCGCCTCGGCGACCTTTGCCGGGTGGAACTCTCCGAGACGCGTCCGGAGGGATATTCTTACTACAACAGCGAGCGTGCCGTCACTCTCGCCCTCATCAAGCATGATGCCGAGAGCATGGCGGCTATGGAGAAAGCTGTGGATGATGCGATCGCCAATCTCTCCACCTCCTATTCCGACATCAAATTTTCAAAGAGCCGCAGCCAGACGCAGCTTCTCGACTTCACAATCTCCAACCTTGAGCAGAATCTTATCCTCGGTCTGATTCTGATCTTCATAGTCTGCGCTATATTCATGCGCAGCGGCCGACTCCCTTTCATCATCGGCATCACTATAATCGTGGCAGTCATCGCCACTTTTCTGCTGTTCCGCCTTTTCGGTGTGTCGCTCAACATTATCTCACTCGCCGGCCTTATTCTCGCCATAGGCATGATGATAGACAACTCGGTGATTGTGGCGGAAAATATCACTCAATATCGCATGCAAGGCTGCTCGCTCCATGAGAGTTGCGTGAAGGGCACCAACGAGATGATAACCCCTATGCTCAGCTCATCGCTCACCACCGTGGCGGTGTTCGTGCCTCTTGTCTTCATGAGCGGTATAGCGGGCGCAATATTCGCTGATCAGGCTTTTGCGATCACTGCCGGACTGGGCGCCTCCTATCTTGTGGGTATCACCCTGTTGCCGGTGTTATATTATCTGTTCTACAAAGGGAAAGAGGTAGCTGCCAAGATACCATCCGACGATAAGATACCATCCGATGACAAGATAACATCCGACGAGGTGAAAGCGAAGTCCTCACCTTTGGTGCGTTGGTATGACAGTTGGATAGACGCTGTGTTTGCTCACAAACGTCTATCCGTGCTCTTCGTCATTGTGACTGTCTTAGCGGCCTGGCCGCTGTTCCGCCTGCTCGACACTGAAAGAATGCCGGCGGTCGACTCTGACGAGATAATGGTGAATATCGACTGGAACGAGAATATCAGTGTCGATGAGAATCTGCGTCGCTCGCAAGTGATAACCTCCGCTCTCGGTGACATCGTCACGGAGTCTTCCGCCGCCGTCGGTCTACAAGACTATCTCTTGCCTCAAAAGCGACTCACTCCCGCTGAGGCCGAGATATATCTGCGTGTGGCTTCGCCCGACCGGCTGAGCCATGCCGCCGACTCTGTATCTACCCTTCTGTCTACACTCTTCCCGGAGGCCACGTTCAACTTTTCAGCGCCCGAGAATGTGTTTGAGAGGGTATTCTCCTCATCTGAAGCGCCGCTCGAACTCCGTGTCAGTCCCCTGAAACCGGGGACCGATATTGTGGGGGTGGTCGACTCGCTGCGTAAGGATGTGATGCGCACATCGGGCTTCACTACCCAGGAGATTCCGCTCCGTAAGCAGATCGACATATCCGTGCGTCGCGATCTTCTGCTTCTTTACGGGGTAAACTATGCGGATGTGGAAAACACTCTCAAAGAGGCATTCCGCGGGTCTGACGTCACTACTCTCCGTTCCTATGGAGAATATATTCCCATCAGGATATCGGCTCCCGGTAACACTCTTGGTGAGATATTGAACAACACCTTCGTGAAAGCCAACGCTTCAGACGGATCCAAAACCGAGATTCCGCTGAAAGCTCTCGTGAGCATGTCATCCTCTCTCGATTTCAAGACTCTTCGCGCAGCGGCCGACGGTGAGTTTGTGCCGCTCACATTCGATGTCGATGCCAAGCAGGCTGAAAAGGTGATCACGGCCGCCCGCGAGGCCACCGAGAGATCGGGAATCCTCGATGTGGTCTTCACCGGCTCCCTCTTCTCCAACAAGAAGATGATGCAGGAGCTGACGGTGATCCTGCTTGTCTCGCTTGTGATGATGTATTTCATACTATGTGCACAGTTTGAGATTTTCTCCAAGACACTCGTGGTGCTCTTAGAGATTACTGTCTACATCACTTTTGCCCTGCTCTCCCTTTGGATCTGCGGAGAGTCGCTCAATCTGATGTCGGCAATCGGCATAATAGTCACTTGTGGCATTGTGGTCAACGACTCTATTCTCAAACTCGATGCCATCAATGAGGAACGCGCCGCCGGAACGCCCCTGATAGAGGCGATACACATAGCAGGACAACGCCGTCTCCGACCTATCATAATGACCTCGCTCACCACCATCTTCGCCATGCTCCCGGTGCTCTTCACCTCCGACATGGGTAGCGAGCTGCAGCGTCCCCTCGCGATAGCGATGATAGGCTCCATGGCTGTGGGCACTCTCGTGAGCATATTCATAATCCCTCTCATCTATTTCCTCATCTACCGTAAAAATTCCGATAAGTCACTCGCCGAAGCCGACTGAATCAATACTAAACGATTTTCATCATGATACGCCATAAAATAATTCTATTTCTCTCGGCAGCTCTGCTCTCGGGCTGTTTATCGCTCCCGGCTTTCGGGGGCGACAGAATCACCCTCTCCTTGCCCAAAGCTATTGAAGTGGCCAACGACTCCTCGCTCTCTGCTTTCAAAAACCGCAATCTTTATGCCTCGGGCTATTGGCAGTGGCGTTCGTTTAAGGCCGAGAGGCTACCGAGCCTCTCGCTCGATGTGACTCCCGCAAGCTATTACCGATATATCGCCCAGCGTTACGACTCTCAGGAGAATATCGACGTGTTCCGCAGCCAGCAGACCTACAGTGCCTCGGCCGGACTCACCGCCACTCAGAACGTCGACTTCCTCGGAGGTTCGCTCTATATGGAATCTGATCTGCAATATCTGCGCAACTTCGGAGCCTTCGCCTCTCATCAGTTCTCTACCGTGCCTTTCCGCATCGGCTACCGTCAGGAGCTGCTCGGATTCAACAGCTTCAAATGGGAGAAGCGGATCGAGCCAATGCGTTATGAGAAGGTGAAACGTGAATTCATCTACAACATGGAGACAGTCTCGGAGGAGGTGGTGAGCCGCTTCTTCACCCTCGCTCTTGCCCAGACGGAGTATAACCTCGCTATGGAGAATCTCGCATCAGCCGACACCCTTTACACCGTGGGGGAACGACGGTTTGCGATCGCCGCCATATCGCAGGCCGATCTCCTCACCCTGCGTCTTGACAAGGTGAATGCCCGCAACTCGCTCGAAAACGCACTAATCGACCTGAAACGCGCCCGATTCGATCTCGCATCTTATCTCGGCCTACCCACCGACACGGAGATCGATGCGGAGCTCCCTGAGAAGCCGGCCAACATTCTGATTCCGGAAGGGGATGCCTTGAAATATGCCCTCGACAATAATCCCTCTATCCTTGCACGCCGACAGGCAGTGCTGGAGGCGGAGCGTGATGTTAACCGCACTCTCGTGGAGTCGCGATTCAATGCCAGTGTCAACGCCAGCATCGGCTTCAATCAGGTGGCACCGAATTTCGGAAGAGCTTATAACGACCTCAAACGTCAGGATCTCGTGTCGGTGTCGCTATCCGTGCCGCTTGTCGACTGGGGTGTGAGAAAGGGGAAATACAATATGGCGCGCAACACTCTCAACGTCTCGCGCATCGAGGGGCGGCAGGAGGAGCTTTCTGTGGAGCAGGACGTGGCTATCACCCTATCGGATTTCGCTTCTCAGCAAAACCTCGTGGAGAGCGCCGTAGAGGCGGTTGACCTTGCTGATAAGGCTTACGACCAGACTCGCCTCCGCTTCATGATCGGCAAAGCCGACATCAACAGCCTCACTCTATCGCTTAACCGCCGACGTGAGGCGAGCCGCAACTACATCAACTCGCTCCAGAATTATTGGCTCAGTTATTATAAGATCCGAAAGCTCACTCTCTACGATTTCGAGAAAAACATCCCCCTCTCTGAATCTTTCGACTATTCTCTCGGAGTGAGGTAAGTATATATCAAGTCAACCTCATACCCCTATGAAGCGTATCACCGATACTATAAGACTCAGCCGCATATCGTCGTTCTCAGTGATTGTGATGTTTATCGCAATCTCTCTTCTCGGCATTGTGCTTCTCCCCTCGCTTCCGGTGCGTCTCTCCCCCTCTGAGGCGCTTCCCTCTGTCACGGTGTCATTCTCGATGCCGGGCAGCTCGGCCCGCGCAGTGGAACAAGAGGCCACGAGCCGTCTCGAATCCGCCCTGTCGAGAGTGAAGTCGGTCAAGTCGCGCTCGCGTTCCGGTTCCGCTTCAATCACCCTTGAACTCGACCGTAACACATCCATCGCCACAGCCCGTTTCGAGACCTCCATGATCGTAAGGCAGATGTGGGATCAGCTTCCTGAAAATGTTTCCTACCCTTCGGTGAGTGTACGTCAGATAGATGATGATGCCTCACGCCCTTTCATAAGCTACACCGTAAATGCCGACCTTCCTCCCTCTGAGATCATGGCATATGCCGAGGCTCGTCTGCGTCCCTCCCTCAGCCGTATCAACGGCGTGGCCAAGGTTGATCTCTCGGGAGCGATGCCCATGGAATGGGACATTACATATGATGCCGCGAGCCTTGCCGCTCTCAACCTTTCCCCCAATCAGATTGCCGACGCACTGGCCAATCACCTCGGCTCCGACTTCCTCGGCGTGGTCAAGACCTCTTCCGGACCGGAATCTGAATGGATGCGCATAGCACTCGCTCCCTCTGCCTCCTCTCCCCTTGACACATCACCCGTCGACCTCTCCCGGATATTAATAGCAGAAATTGGCGGCGAAGTCATAACTCTTGACAAAATAGCCACACTGCGTCATGTGGAGGCATCCCCTTCGGGCTATTACCGCATCAACGGACTCAATTCCATCTATCTCTCAATAACGGCTACCCCTGATGCCAACCAGATAGATCTAAGCCGTAAAGTGAAGGAATGTCTTGACGGAATAGCCCTGCCTCGCAATTTCATGCTCACTCTCGGTTATGATGCTTCGGAACGTATCTCGGAGGAACTCGACAAAATCTATTTCCGCACAGGTCTTACGGTGCTCATCCTCCTCGTTTTCGTAGCTCTCATCACCCTCAACTGGCGCTATCTGCTCGTCATCACCATAAGCCTTGCCATGAATCTCGGCGTTGCCTTCGTAGTCTATTGGCTCCTCGATGTGGAGATACAGCTCTATTCCTTGGCCGGAATCACTATCTCGCTGAATCTTATCATCGACAACCTCATCGTGATGACGGAGCATATCACGCGCCGACATAATCTCAAGGCTTTCTCGGCTATCCTCGCCGCCACTCTCACCACTATCGGTGCCCTGTCGGTGGTGTTTTTCCTTGATGAGAAGACTCTCCTGAGCCTTAAGGATTTCGTGGTGGTGGTAATCGTAAACCTTGCGGTGTCGCTCCTCGTGGCGCTTTTTCTGGTGCCCGCACTCGCAGAGCGCATCAACCTGCGCCGTCGCTCCTCATTGAAATCCGGTTCGGATAAGCCGGGTAAAGACTCTTCCCGCTACGTTGGCCGCCGAAGGGCTCTACGTCGCTTCCCTGTATTCCTTACCCGCTTATATTCCGGCATAATTACATTCCTTCTGCGCCATAAGATTGTGGTCTATCTCCTCTTTATCCTCGCTTTCGGCCTACCGGTATTCCTCCTTCCGGAGAAAATAGAATCTGATTCCGCCCCGGCACGCTGGTATAACGCCACTTTCGGATCTCCTCTCTACAAACAGTCGGTAAAGCCTTGGGTCGACCGATGCTTAGTCTGCTCCCTGCGTCTTTTCGCAGAGAAGGTGTCTGACGGCAACTATTGGGGACGTTCTATAGATGAACCCACCATC
>CAMWZE010000084.1 GCA_947178685.1 uncultured Porphyromonadaceae bacterium | reverse complement strand
ATATAAATACCACCCCCAATTTTTTGAGTGGGATCAGTGGTTGTCAGATAGTATCAGCGCATAATGTCAGGCGTTCACCTTATTTTGGATAGAAAATAGCCGGTAATCAGCGTGGATTTGGATCGAAAGTGGAGATTGCCTTAAGTTATCAATTGAGCACAATACGATGAACACAAGACATAGTAAGGCATAGCAAAATGGAGTTGGCGCGGAGTTGTGTTCAGATTTGTGTTCAAAACAAAAGAAAAAGCAGCTACGATTGTTGTCGTAACTGCTTGATTTTTAAGAGGTGGTCCCACTTGGGCTTGAACCAAGGACTCCCTGATTATGAGAGAGGGACGTAACCACTTCAAGCGTCTGATTACTAATTAGTTTTTTATTATCTCTTATTATGTGCACGCGTTTGTGCATGCATATCAAATTTTTGCGTCCAACTCTCTCTTGAGTTGGGCATTTTCAGCTTCTAATTCCCGAATCCGGTCATTGGCTTTTTCTAATCTTTCTTCGGCTGCCAATAGCAGCTTTACAAATGATTGATACGTCTCAGGAGCTTCAGACGAGGAGATGGTTTTGACCTGACTTCGCTCAGTGTTCTCTGACTCCTTTATCTTCATGGCTACTTCCTGAGGGACATACATACCTCCTGGAGAGTTAACCAAGGAGTTCTTGACATTCCTGACATCACCGTTAAGAGGAGCCACTGGATCACTTAGAAAATCCGAAATATTCTTGGCTCCATAAATAATCACCAGTTCATCCAAGAATGCCTTTGGGGCCGACCTCTTGCCATGTTCAATGGCTGAAAGGAAACTGGAGGGTCTTTTGACAGCCTCTGCAATCTCTTTTTGGGTAAGGCCATAGAAATTCCTAAAGCCTTTCAAATCAAATAATTGACCTTTAGGGCGCATAATTTATCCAGAAAATTAATCAGTTAAATGATTAAGTTATGCAATAAATTTTGTACCTTTGTGGTTAAATTATTCAGATAGTCAAACTATATTGCATAATATGTCGCTAATACAACTGCAAAGTTAGTCATTATATCTGATAAAACAAAATATTTAATCACTAAATTAATCAATATAGTGGATAAAAGGAAAATATCATTGAAAAAGCTCTACGAGGAAAAGAAGAAAGCCCAAGTGGAGTCGCCTGCAAGAGCCATGATCAAGGACCTTGCAGCTGCCACAGGTCGGTCTGAGTTGACCGTACGGATGTGGATAAGCGGTAAGTTCAAGCCAGAAAAACTAATCTGCAATATCATAGCGGACACCCTTAATGTGGATGCTGCGTATCTCTTTCCGGAAAAGGAGGTAGTTGATGGTCTCTGAAATGCCAGTTGTCACTCCGGATGGCAGATATTCAGTAACAGAGACTTGTAAGTTGCTCGGAATCCACAAAAATTCTCTGCGAAAATATACCCAGACCGGTAGGATAAAAGTAGGAACCAGGATGGCCACTGCCAAGAAATTCTATCTTGGAAGCGAGATTCTCAAATTCTGGCAACGTCAGGTGTAGCCCTGAAGAATATTCCACTATAAATAATTCTATTTCATGGGTGGCTGGATTGCTTTATCGCGAGATCTCGAACACCATTGGTTATGGCATAACCCACGTCACTTCCAGATGTGGGTTAAGATGCTATTCCTTTGTCAGTGGGAGGATGGAGCTGTAATGATAGGCAAAAGCCGTGTAGAAGTGAAAAGGGGGCAGTTTGCCACAACCATGAGAATACTTAGTTCTCATTTCCAATGCGGGAAACAGTGTACGATGGACTTCTTAAAGACTCTGGAAGAAGGTGGAATGATTCGAAAAGAGATATTTCCAAAATATACCCTTATTACTGTATTGGATTTTATGGAAATGAAGTCTCCGAAAGGATTAAAAAATACTCCAGATTCCAGAGTAAAAGGACATCCTCCCGACCCCAAGTCCAACCGCAAATCAGCCCATATAAAAGAAAATAATAATAAAGAAAATTCTTCTTCATCTTCTTCACGCGAGGAATTTGAAAAGATTTTTAAAGAAATTCGAGAAGATGAACAATTCTGGATGAACACGGCCGGCACTCTCAAAAAGAGTGCAGCCGAACTTAGACAGACGGCTGAAGATTTCTTTCGAGAACGTCTTGCCAAGCAAGATGATCCAGCCGAAATTGGGATTATAAAGCACCATTTATTCAACTGGCTAAGGAAATCACAAGAGATTAAGCTTTCCAATAAACAGAAAACTAAACAATATCCTCAAAAAGACAATGGCACAGCCCAAGAAGATGGGAGACTTGGATTTGATGCGCCACCTTATGGACCAGGGAATGTTCCCCAAGGCCGGTTTTAGCATCAATCTTCCTATCCCTGTTATTGCAGACCTGCTCTTGCAATTCTACAAGCATCAGGTAGAAACTCGCCTTCGCAGTTTTATACCTACCCCCGAACTTAATTCCCAGATACTCCAAATTGCCCAAATACTCGGTACCCCCTCACACCGATTCGCAATCATTCTCATGGGCACTTATGGTAACGGCAAAACGACTATGATGTATGCAATCCGTTCCCTAATACATTTTGTCTACTTAAAATGCCATGATGCTATGGCTCATTTGAAACCTTTCAATACCTCCATTCCAATAATATCTGCTAAGAACATGGTAAAGGAGATAATGGATGGCACGCACACCTATCGACTGGAGGACATGATAATGATCGATGACTGGGGCAGTGAACCAGCCGAGATAGTTCACTACGGAATGAAGTACACCCCCATCATAGACTTGATAGAAGCTCGTTATGCTCGTATGCAATATACGATTCTTTCAACGAATATGACATTCAAGGATATACGACCCAGATACACCCATAGATGTGCTGACCGTCTTGAAGAGATGGCGCATGTGGTACAGTTCAATGGCGATACCTTTAGGTGTCTGTAATTTCCAAACAGCTTCATTCAATTTTAATCAGAATGGAAATTCATCAATCGAAAAGGTCTCCCAAATATTCAACCGATGATAATACTATTCTTCCGGATGAGTATTATTCGGTTGCAAAGGCTGCCCGATTGTTGGGTAAGAGTCGGATGTCCTTGTATAGGTATCTCTCCTCGAAGTCTTGTCCCATTGAATCCCGGAAAATGCCATGTTCTTTCCGGAAACTCATAAAGGGGTCAGACCTTATAGCATTTAAGGCTGAAGGATTGCCTAAGTTGGGAAGGCGTCGCGTACCGTTCCCAACTCCTGGTAAGCCTATCAATTCCACAAATAAGGAGGAAACTGATTCCAGATGGTCTTCTGTTCCTGAAGATACTTGATGTTGACCCACAGGAGCCAAATTCTGGTATGTATGTCCTCAATCTCTCGGGTTAATTCAAAATACGTCGATAAAGAAATGACGGCAAGAGATTCTAACGATTCTTTAAGATAGTTCATCCGATTGAAGCCTTGCTCCGTCTCCTCTATATCCATAATAAAACTCTCTACATTTTCGGGGTCCCATTCTGCAGAAAACGTAAATGGCTGTCCCGATTTGGTTTTCCATTGAAAATCCACATATGAAACCCCGTTAACAGAAGTGGTGATAATGGTGTGCCAGCCAGACTCTTTGGCGATTCTTACAATGTCGTTTAATTTCATAGGCTTTTAGATTCCAATAGTAGATATATATTCCACACAATCAGACTTGCCATGTCCGTGAGGGATATGGCAAGTCGCTTTTTAGATTCTATGTCAGTCGTGGATCCGATTTCCACGGCTGACATAACTCTTAATACTCAAATCTTGAAAGGAAGCGTTGGAGATTGATGTCGTTTATCTCGCTTAGGGGAGTTGGCTTGAAGTTCTCGAGTTGTTGTACCCTTACCTTCCCTTTTCCAAGTCCTTTTTCTTCAAGGTCTATCTCTATATCGGACATTTCTTTAAGGGAAATATATCCATATTCATCCTCCATAAGTCCGATTACGATGCCGAACATAGTAAGGTCGTTTCCCTCTCGGTTCCCCTCAATGACGAACCACCTAACACGTCCGAAGACAAAGATTGCACGGCATATTGCGTCTTTTCCCTTGCCGTCCTGGGAGTATAGGGGGAAGCCGTTCAAGGCTTCCTCCAGTTGGGGTGTCAATAGTCTGCACATATCAATCAAATTCTATTTCATCGTCATAATACTCTTCTCTCGCGCCACTGCTAAACTCTACTATAAAGCGGTAGCCGTTACGTCCCACGATAGTGCCACGGTGGTAGCCACGCCAAGGCTCTTTGAGTTCGCATTGTTTTCCGTATTCGGGGAAATCTATATCATCCATAGGTGTTTACTATTTCAGTGGTGGAAAAATCGGGGTCGTAAATGAGGTCAGCCTCAATAAGAGATTTGTATGCAACCTCTGCGAGTTGGGAAGCCCACTCATTACGCTGGTCATATCTTCCCTTTCGGTAGTTATGGGCAAGCCCCTTGATATAACCGAGACAAACCTTGAAGGCTTGTTGCTGTAGATAGCGGTGCATTGTTGTAATCGCCATTCCGGTCTTTTCGGCATTACTCATTCTGCCATTTACAAAGTTCTCAAACTCGTTCACAAATGCCTTGTCGTTCTCTGAAAGGCTCATAAAGTCTATATCCGTGTTCATAGTTATTGGAATTTAGAAAGTTGCCTGATTGTAGATTTGTGGTTCGGAAGATACATTGTATATATAATCCCCACACTTCACCAATAGGCAGTTGTTGCCATAGTAAAGTTTCTTCATGCCTCTGACGCTTCCTGTCTTGTGGAAGTTTGGGAATCGGTCTATGCCGACTCTCTCACCTTGCTCGATTGTCAATCTTTTCACTCTCATGTCGATTACATTTTGAAGTCGAGGATATACCCGATAATAAGGCAGAGATAAAGCATAGCGAATATGCCCATAACCAACGTAACCTTACCAAGAAATTTGAGAATCGAGATAACCTCACGCCATTTGGTGTCTATTTCCTTATTTACCATAGTTACTGAAATTTTGGAGTTCTGATTCTTTTCCCTTTTGTTAAGCTCGTCTGAGCTTATCGGTCGGGAATTTCGTTTTACATGCCCCAATCACTGTGGCAAAAGGAAGGATAAGACAAGGGTGAGTTAGAAAACCAAGACGGAATACCCAATTTTTAGCATAAAAATTGTGGAAGGCTGCCGGCTTGGTTTTCCAACTCAAGCCACCGGTGTCCCTTGGCGTTCCTTCCTGCCGCAGTAACTTTGCATCGTAAAACGACCCCGGCCGGTGAGATCCGATGACGCTAAGGGAATAGATTGAAAAGTTGTCAAGTTTTAATTTGCAGATTTGTTGTCGTTACAGGCAAGTAACCGTTTTTAGATTGGTTCCCGTTATAGGCAAGTCTGCGTTTCAGATTGAATCGTCGACAGTCGCTAACGCGGAAATGACCGAAATGGAGCATCCCTGCTCAATCTCGGTCATTACGGCGTTTGCGGCACCCCAGGCACTGCTGAATCTTCCGGTGAAACGGTGAGTGAATGCTCGGTGAGAATCACGGAGCGGTCACCACCGGGTAATATTCCGAGGTAGGCACTGAAATGGCGGCGCCACCGTACCGATGGTTCGTCGCCATTAGGTGCCGTTATGCGCAGCGCAAGTCTTCAAGGATTCGGCTCTCGTCAGTCATAAGTGCCAGCCTATGACTGACAGGAGCCGGCAATTTATCGTTTTCAGATTGGTTTTCGTTTTCAGATTAGTAGCCTTTACAGGCAAGTCTCCGTTTTCAGTCTGATTTTTCATCACAGTCGCTAACAATGGGATGACCGGATTTGAGCACCCTTGCTCGAACTTCGGTCATTACTTTGTTTGCGACAACATAGGGACTGGTGAATCTTCCGGTGAAACGGTGAGTGAATGCTCGGTGAGAATCACGGAGCGGTCACCACCGGGTAATATTCCGAGGTAGGCACTGAAATGGCGGCGCCACCGTACCGATGGTTCGTCGCCATTAGGTGCCGTTATGCGCAGCGCAAGTCTTCAAGGATTCGGCTCTCGTCAGTCATAAGTGCCAGCCTATGACTGACAGGAGCCGGCAATTTATCGTTTTCAGATTGGTTTTCGTTTTCAGATTAGTAGCCTTACAGGCAAGTATCCATTTTCAGTCTGATTTTTCATCACAGTCGCTAACAATGGGATGACCGAATTTGAGCACCCTTGCTCGAACTTCGGTCATTACTTTGTATGCGACAACATAGGCACTGGTGAATTTTCCGGTGAAACGGTGAGTGACTGCTCGGTGAGAATCACGGAGCAGTCACCACGGGGTGATATTCCAAGGTAGGCACTAAAATGGCGGTGCCACCGTGCCGATGGTTCGTCGCCATTAGGTGCCGTCATGCGAAGCGCAAGTCATCAGAGATTCGGATTCTTTCAGTTGTAAGTGTTAACCTAGGATCGATAGGGGCCGCAAGTTTACGTTTTCAGATTGGTTGTCGTTACTGCAACAGAAGCGCAGATTTCAGCTCTGCCGAAAGGCTTCTATATCATTGGCGGTCGTCAGTGACAATCCGCAACCGAGATTTTTCTCGTAAAGCCTATAAAAAAATCTTGCATTTAAAATAAGTTAATTTCGACGCGAATCTCAGTTCCAAGAGGTACTTAACCGTCAGACGAACCCCGGTATTAGTTCTAGTTCGGGAGTGGGAGTCCCATACCATCCCCTT
>CAMWZE010000083.1 GCA_947178685.1 uncultured Porphyromonadaceae bacterium | reverse complement strand
ACTTTTCCAGTTAATGACTTATTTTTTCTTAATTATTATATTTTACATATCTGCTTGGGAGACAGAGAATGCGAAACGCTTGCGCATCACGAAGGTGATCACCACATAGAAGGCAAGGAGGATGAAGCTTACGAGAAATGCGAAAGTATTGTCGGGCTGCACATGGAAGATTCCTCTCAGGAATCCTATGAGGAATGGCGACACCACTATGGCCAGATAATTGGCCGACAATACAAATGAGAGTGCCTGTGTGGATTTCTTACTGTCGTTGACACAATCGGTGGCCTTGTCGTAGAGTATAGGCTGGCAGATGCCATAGCCGAGTCCTACAAGAGCCGCACCGATGCACATTGTCACCGAACCGGGACAGAACACGAACAGAGCCTGCCCGATCATCATCATCACAGCCGACCAGAAGAAGGTGTAGCCTTTAAGGATCTTCACAAAGAAGGGGAGAAAATACCCCGGCATAAGGATGAAAAGGAAATAGATGGCCGTCACCGTGCCTGAGAGCGATGCGCCCCAGTCTCTCTTCTCAATCAGGAAGGGGCAATAGTAGGAGATGGATATGGAGGCGAATGTAATAAAGAAATACACTCCTATGAGCGCCCATATTCTGTTGACATAGAAACCACCCTTAATCTTTTCTCCGGGCCTCACCGGGGTTGCATCAGCCGATTCCGTAGTGCAGGCGGCTCCGGCGGCAGATGCCGGGACACTGTTCTGTGTTACGCCCCGGAGCCAGAAAGTGAGCAGAAGCGGGATAACACACACCAGATAAACGGCGAAGGGGAGATGCCAGTTGCCGTGGCTGAGCCAGCCCACCACGAATGTGGCTATAACTAATGCCGAATTGGAGATGCCCGACTGTATGCCCATCTGAGTCATACGGTAGTTGCCACAGAATGTATCGGCTATAAGTCCGGTGGAGAATGGTATGAGAAGACCTGCGGCACACCCGAGCAGACAGCTCACTACAATGAGCCACATCATGCTGGGAGCAAACATATAGGCCACGGCACACGCCGTGAAGAGCACAAGTCCTCCCACGATTATGCCCAATTTATGGCGTGTAAGGGAGAGCTTGCCCGACATAAGCACAAAGGGGATGATAAGCAGATTAGGCAAGGCTGTAAGCAGCTGCTTCTCAAGCTGTGTGGTGTGAGGAAAGATGGTGGTGAGGGTGCCGAGCATCGGTGTCACCGCAAGACCCGGCAGATTCACGATAAGCGAAATTGACATTATGGCAAGATACGTCATCAATGTCATGGGAGATTTTCCGGTCTTTATCATGGCTTACAAATATAATGGATAGGTAAGGGGGAAGATCGCCCTTACCTATCGGTGAAACATCTTTTTATCAAATTTATCTATTTTGATGATGAAGCCGGAATCGACTCCTTGGCATAAGCCACAAACTTGGCGGCATCAGGATTTGAACTGTTCTCCGAAGCAAACTGCTCGGCAGCCTCCAGACGGTTTTGCGCAGCCTCGGCGGAATTGTCCCAATGGAACGGCACAAACTCAGTGCCCAATGAATTCCAGGATGGCTTACGGAACTTCTGGATAATAAACGGAAGCACCACAAAACAGATTGTGCCAAGAATAAGCACAGTAAACCATACGCTTGTAGAACCCATGGAAATCTGCGACGGCGGGAAGAAGCTGAAAATAAATGCCACGGCAGAGCCGATGAAACCTACGCCGGCTATGAGCCACATCACACCGTTTCCGGTCTTTCCGAGGCGGTAGGGACGTGGAGCGTTCTTCATGGAATATCTAAGCTTGATCGAGGCGGCGAACATAAGCAGATAGGCTATCAGATAGAGAATACAGGTGAGCTGTGAAAGAATCTGATAGAAACTCTGAACGGAAGGCATCAGCACCATTATGAACGCGAGGAAGGTGACGATTATACCCTGCACGTAGAGGATATTCTTCTGCACACCCTGCTTGTTGGTCTTCTGGAAGAACTTAGGGAGATAGCCCGCCTGACCCACGGCGAAGACACCCTTCGACGGACCGGCCACCCAAGTGAGCACACCTGCCAACACTCCAAAAGCAAGAGCTATGGCAATCACGGGCGACAGCCATTTGATGTGAAGTACGCTGAAATAATTGTCGAAGCCCACGAGCAGACTCTGCACGAGGTTGATATCCTTGGCGGGAATGATAACGCCCAAAGCATAAGTGCCCAGAATAAAGATGGCCACTGTAGCCAAGGCACCGATGATCACTGCCTTAGGATAGTTGACCGTAGGATTCTTGATCTCCCTCACGTGGATGCCAGACATCTCCATACCTGCATAGAAAAGGAATATGGAGACAGCAAGCACTATGTTGTCGAACTTGGAGAAGTCAGGAATGAAGTTGCCGTGCCAGTCCATCTGCGACTGCCCACCCGTGGCGAGATAAACCACTCCGCATATCACAAGGAGTATGACCGGAATAATCGTGCCGACGATACCGCCGATCTTCGACACTTTTCCTACCCAGCCCATTCCTTTGAGCGAGATGAAAGTGGCTATCCAATAGATGCCGAGCACCACGGCGATGGTATAATATTTATTAGCCGCGAGATGAGTGTCATACATATGGTCCATACCTATGAAAGCGAGCGAGACGGCACCGAATGTAAGCACGGTGGGATACCATATCGTGCTTTCCACCCATTGCAGCCAGATTCCGAGGAAACCTACCTTGTCGCCATAAGCCTCGCCAACCCATCGGAACATACCGCCCTGCTGATAAGGGAACATGGCGGCCAGCTCAGCCGCTACAAGCGACACCGGGATAAGGAACACCACTGCGGCGAGAATATAATAGAAAGCCGAACTGACTCCATACTCAGCTTCGGCAGGAAGGCCACGCAGCGACACCACCGCCACGATATTCATTATCACAAGAGTGAACACACCCATTTTGGCAGCCTGCTTCACGGTGGCTTTTGTCTGTACAGTTGATGTAGCCATAATTGTAGGGATTTTGAGAATAACATTTTGATTAATTAACACCTACCGGAGACACTCTGTCAGTCGTCGGTGATTGTCACCTTGTCTCCTGTAAAAATACCGAGGCCCAGAGTCTGCATAAAGCATTTTATGGCCGCCTGAGCCTTCACCGAGTTGCCGGCATCATCGAGAGGGGGAGCGAACGCCGCGATTCCGAAGAGTCCCGGCATCACACCCATCACACCACCGCCTACACCGGTCTTGGCCGGGATGCCGGAGGTGTAGAGCCAGTCGCCTGTATGCTGATAGAATCCCACACTCGCGATCATAGTGGTGATCTTTGGTGATATCGCCGGATCAAACACCTGTTGCCCTGTAAGCGGATTCAATCCGTTGTTGGCGATTGTGGCGCCCATAGCTGCGAGCTGAGCGGATGTTATGCCAAGAGAGCATTGCCGGGTGTAGAGATCCAGACTCACGTCAACATCATCATATATACGGTTATAGTTTTTCAATAGCCAGGATATGGCACGGTTGTTGAAGTTGGTAGCGGTCTCGCTTTCATAAAGCTCATCGATAAGCTCCGGAGCAGAGCCACACAGTTGGGTGATATTATCAGTGATAGCCTTCCATTTCCCCTCCGGGTCGCCCTGAGGCGCCACCATAGAACAGGCGGAGATCGCGCCGGCGTTCACGAGTGGGGTAGAGGGATGGTCGTTTTCAAGAAGAATGGCGAAAATAGAGTTAAAGGGAAGTCCGGTGGCATCGGCTCCTATCTGCTTGAGCACCCCAGCCGGCGTGTGCTGGATCATGGCGAGGATAGCCGTGGGCACCTTCGACACCGATTCTATGCCAAACTTATAGCCGGTATCGCCGAAATTGAATGTTGTGCCGTCGGTGAGCGTCACACTGAGTCCGAAGAGATCGGGGTTGATATTGGCGAGATATGGTATGTAATGAGCATTGAGTCCACCCTTGATATCTTTCGATGCCTCATAAGCAGCCTGAGCCGCCTCCTTTATCTGAGTTTTGGAGATAGTCTTTTCCATAGATTTAAAAATAAGGTGGGGTTACAAAAAGAAACAGCGGGCGGAAGCCATTGATAAAACCTCCGGCCGCTGTTTGTAATGATTTTTATAACTTAGTAAAAGTCTATATGGTTTCTAATTACCTATAGTTTTTACTTACCTGTATGGGTAAACGTCTTTGTCTTGAGAGGGATATTCTTCTCCATGGCGATACGCGTGGGAGTAGGATATTCAAGCGCGTTGAGCTCCTTCACAGCACTCTTGATATCGGCAAGGAGTTCAGAACACATATCCATCGAGAATCCCTGCTTGCAGAGAATCCTCATCACCACCATATTCTGGATGTTGACAGGCATAGCGTAGGCAGGCACCATCCAGCCATGCTGTGAGAGCTTATCCTGAAGGTCGTAGAGAGTCCACTTGGCATTCTTCTGCACCTCAGGCTTCATGAGCCATGTCACAATAGGATTAGGCACCTCATTTGAATAAGGCTGGAACTCCGGCATGGCGCTTATCTCCTTGTGGAAATATTCGGCGATGCTCATGGAGTTGTACTGAATATTCTTGTAACCCTCGAATCCGAGGCGGATGAACTGATAATATTGTCCCAATATCTGGGCGGCCGGACGAGAATAGTTCAAGCCAACCTGTGTCACCTCAGCGCCGAGGTAGTCAACAGTAAACGACATATCAGCCGGGAGATACTGCTTGTCTTTCCAGATCACCCAACCGAGGCCGGGATATACAAGGCCGAACTTATGGCCTGAAGTGCTGATGGAGAGCACCCATTTGAGTCGGAAGTCCCATTTCTTCTCAGGGAAGAGGAAGGGGAGGATGAAGCCGCCTGTAGCGGCATCGATATGGATGCACACCTCATTTCCGGTCTCGGCATTATACTTGTCAAGAGCGGCATCAAGAGCCTCTACATCATCGTTAAGACCGGTCCAGGTTACACCCTCGATAGCCACGACGCAGATAGTGTTCTCGTCACACATCTTGATTGCGGCGTCAATGTCAAGAGTGGTGTGTTCGGTAGAGAGAGGCACCTGACGCATCTCAATGTTCCAGAGAGTGGCGAATTTCTCCCACACCACCTGATAACCGGCAGAGATTACGAAATTAGGTTTGTCATAGGGCTTTCCGGCTTTCTTGCGACGCTCTATCCAACGTTTCCAGGCCGCGATGCCACCGAGCATACAAGCCTCCGAAGAGCCGATCGCCAGAGCACCCGTCTTCCATTTATTAGTTTCGGGAGTGTTCCAGAGATTAGCCATTATATTGATACATTTCTGACACATCACAGCCACACGTGGATATTCAGTCTCATCAATGTAATTCATGTTGATATTCTCGTTCATCAGTTTCGTGGCCCATGGATCCATATATGTGGTCACGAATGTGGCAAGATTAAGACGAGGCTGGGTCTGGGCGAATGTCTCGTCCTTCACCATCTCATACGCCACCTCCGGAGTGGTGGGGCCGTCAGGAATCTTCTCAACGGGAGCAACTTTCAACATAGCATTCTGTCCAAAAGCCTCACTTTTGGCATCACCGAAGCGATACATAGGGTCTTTCATAATTACAAGTTTTAAATGAATGGATAATAGAATGTTTTCTTTTACTCATGCTTCAGAAATCGGCATCCCGTTAAGGCGACGGCTCAGGCATGAATAACACTACCACACTTTTGTGATATTCTTGTAAACGCATAGAGGGTCAGATAGTTTACGAAATGTAAACTTCTAACATAATTTACAAGAATTTTGCAAATCCCATCAATCCTCACGTTATCTTTACGAATAGTCCGCACTCCTACTGCACTTGAATTTCAACTTCTTTCAGAACTGTTTTTTTACCCGCAGAGGCAATGCCCGACCGTCTGCCTGCCTTTCCAAAGGATCTTCAGTATGCGTCACATACTTTTTCATTAATGAGCCATGCTTAACGTTTGATTGAGGAGGCAATCAAACGATTCCCTCAAAAAGGGAGATTGTTTTTACCGACTTTATAAAATTATTATTAATTTTGCCACCATGATTTCTGATAAAGACAAAGACTACAGAGTCAACCATGATGAAGCTCAACTGATAAAAGATCTCAAACGGGGAGACACCCATGCATTTGAGACCGTTTATCATGTATATTTTCAAAGGCTATATCTCTATTGTCTTCAATTCACCAAATCATGCCAGTATGCGGAAGATATAACTCAGGAAGTATTCACCAAGTTATGGCTCAACCGCACGCAAATCAAACAGACAAATTCTCTCAGGGGGCTTTTATTTGCAATGGTCCGTAATGATCTTATCAGTGCGTTCAGGCGTACTGTATCATCTCCTATACTGGAGGATTATATGGATTATGTGAATACGGTAGGAAAGGAAGACCCGGGTGGAATTGAGTATCAGGAATTCGAGCATCAGATCAAAAGAGCCATAAATGAATTGCCCTCCTCACGACGCCACATTTTCGAGCTCTCGCGTTTCGGCCATCTTTCCAACCGTCAGATTGCCGAAAAACTGGGAATTAACGAGCAGAGTGTAAAAAACAGTATCTCGCTAAGTCTGAAGTTCATCAGATCTCGACTAACCGATCTGTTACTCATTTTGATTTTGTTAAAATAGATAAATAGATAGGTACTTCTTAACAGAAAATCCGTCATTAAGATATTCCACTACTATCACCCGATGAGACAGACTATCCAAAAATACCGCACCAATACTCTTACTCCCGATGAAACGATGCTTCTGAGG
>CAMWZE010000082.1 GCA_947178685.1 uncultured Porphyromonadaceae bacterium | reverse complement strand
CCAATCATCAAAAAAATATTATGCACGACTCTCTCCTCACTTTCTTTTCTCCTATCTCCGGCTGTGGAGCATCCTCTGCCAGCATGGCAGGAAGGAGAAATGGAGTACCATATGATCTGTACAGGACGCGGGGAATCACTCTTCCTAATCATGCCCGACGGCACCTCAATGCTCATTGATGCAGGCGACTGGAACGATGCCTGGGACGAGATTACTCCCGCCATGCCAGATAGTCGCTTTCGTGCCGGTGAATATATCAAACGGTATATCAGAAAAGTCAACCCTAATGATGATGAGGTAGACTATCTCATGGTGTCACATTTCCACAACGACCATACCGGAGACACTACTGTCCGGGGCCTACCATGCACAAAGGGGAAAGAGAAAGATTATGTACTATGTGGCATAATGGAGGTGGGACAGGAGATAAAATTTGGTAAAGAGTACGACCGTGGCTACCCAGACTATAATTATCCTTTACCTATTAATGATCCGGATGTTGACAACCTTCGTGCCTTTATTTATGATCAAGGGATAAACAACGGGCTGGAGCAGGAGGAGTTTCGCGTTGGAGAGCTTAACCAGATCAAAATGCTCCATAATTCGGATGCATATCCCAGTTTCTCAATACGTAATCTCGCGAGTAACGGAGAGATATGGCAGGGTGATGGTAAAGGCAACCTAAAATGCTATGATCTCAACGAAAAAAACAAGACAGGAGGACAGAACGAGAATACAAAAAGTATAGCCATACGTATTGACTACGGTCCATTCGCACTCTATACAGGTGGCGACCTCACAGGCAGTCTCCTTAACAGAAATGACGAGCGTTTTAACCTGGAGGATATGGTAGGTTATATCTGTGGACCGGTAGACGTGGCTAAACTAAACCATCACGGCTACAGAGGATCCACATCCAAGGAATATGTGAAGAACATTGATGCCCGCAACTATCTTACCCCTGCTTGGGACTACTGGCACATACAGCCCACAATAATGTCTAACATCTACGAAGGTGGTCAGTATATGGGCCATCCGATGGTCTACTCCACACATGTGTTCTACAATCACCGAAAGGAATTCGGTAATGAACCTTGGTTTCGTGTTGTAAATCCTGAGTTTGGTCATGTTGTAGTGAAAGTTGACAAAGGGGGCGAAACATATAGGATTTTCGTGGTGGATGCTACTAACGAAGATATGAACGTAATCTGCGAAGCGGGTCCGTTCCAATCTGGAAAACATCATGCTAAAAAATGATCTTACAGAAGAGATATGTATAATAACATTAGACGAAATCTTACAGCTGGCTTAGTGATGTTATCAACAGCCTGCATGTGGGGAGAGGCCCCGACCACTTCCGATGGTGTAGTTTATAAGGACCACAATGCCAGATTCACTGTCGGGGCCTAGGGTCTTGTGAGAATGTAATATTCTCCAAACGTTAAATTTACGGATGATCGTAGTTTCATCGCCTACAATAGTTTGTATCCTGAGACTAACGTTAAAGTAGACGACACTAAGGAGAAGGTTGTGATTACCACTCCGAAAATGAAACTTACATACAAGAAAGGCAACAAGCCTTTCTCTGCAGAAAACCTCAGTGTTACATCCGGTGTCGGAATGAAATCCTTCACATGGACTCCCGGCACTTCCCAGAAAGAGAACCTTATGGGAACCACCCGTACCCTCGATCGTTGGGATGGTCCTGACAAATTGAAGAAAGAAGAAGACGGCACATGGACTTCCACTCCCCAATCACTCGAGAATGGTCTGTTGGCACGAGATGGGTGGACCCTAATTGATGATTCCAACAGTTATCTCCTTGATGATGATCCGAATATACCTTGGGTAAAGGAACGTAAGGCCAAAAAGGGTACTCAAGACTGGTACTTCCTCTCTTATGGAGAGGACTATAAAGGGGCTCTAAAAGATTTCACCGTACTCTCAGGAAAGATTCCTATGCCACCACGTTATGCCTTCGGATATTGGTGGTCGCGTTGGTGGGCCTATTCAGAGCATGAACTCAGACAGCTGGTGAAGAATTTCGAAGACTATGGTATTCCCCTTGAAGTACTCGTTATAGACATGGATTGGCATTATACCGATGAAGACCATGGCGGTTGGACCGGCTGGACATGGAATCGCCGGCTTTTCCCGCAACCCGAACGTTTTCTCAATTGGCTTCGCGACAAAAATCTCAAGATAACCCTCAATCTTCATCCTGCCTCAGGCGTAAAGCGTTTTGAGTCGGCCTATCCAGAGATTGCAAGAGAAAATGGAGTAAAACCAGAGACTGGAAAGGATATCCCTTGGGTGTCGTCTGACCGCCGCTTCGTGACAAGCATGTTCGACCATATATTGGATCCTATGACTAAAGAAGGTGTCAACTTCTGGTGGCTTGATTGGCAACAGGATCTTTATGATTCACGTCTTGACTCCCTAAGCAACACATGGTGGCTCAACCATACCTTCTATAATAAAATGAAGAGTGACGGTAAGAATCGTCCACTCATTTTCCATCGCTGGGGAGGACTCGGTAATCACCGTTATCAAATTGGATTTTCCGGCGACAGTTATTCTACATGGAAAACCCTCGGTTACATGCCTTATTTCACATCAACCGCCGCTAACGTAGGTTATGGGTACTGGTGTCATGACCTTGGTGGCTTCTATATGGCACCTGGCGATTCTGTGATAGATCCTGAACTTTACACCCGTTCGTTCCAGTTCGGTGTCTATAGTCCGATGATGCGTAACCACTCTACAAAAAATGCCAAGCTCAACAAGGAGCCCTGGAACTTCGACCGTAAGACAATGCAGTATATCCGGGATGCTATACAGCGTCGCTATCGGATTGCTCCGTATATATATACGATGTCTCGCAAAGCTTATGACACTGGTGTAAGTCTGTGTCGTCCTATGTATTATGAATGGCCAGGAGATGAGAACGCATATAATTTTGGAAGCCAATACATGTTTGGTGACGATATGCTTGTTGCCCCAGTAGCCAGTCCGGCGGTCAATGGATATTCTACTGTAGAAGTGTGGTTACCGGAAGGAAAATGGTATGAGGAGGCTACAGGTACTCTTCTGGACGGTGGAAAAGTCTACAGTCGCAAATTTGCTATGGATGAATATCCGGTGTATATTAAAGCGGGTGCTTTAATTCCTAATCATGCAGGAAAGGTCTCCAATTTAAGAAGCAATGCCTCTCCCTACCGTATCGTAGTATATCCCGGAGGAGAAGGCAGATTCTCACTTTATGAAGACTTCGGTGATGATGACAAATACGATGGTGAGTTCGCTACAACCGAAGTGACTTCCATATGCGACGGCAATCGTCTGCGTGTCAATATAGGCCCACGTATGGGTAGCTATCGTGAGATGCCTGGCAAACGAGATTTTGAGGTATCGATACCGGCAACCCTCCGCCCGCTGAAAGTAACTATAGATGGAGTAGAGGCAGAGTTCACCTATGATCCCACAGATCTCTCTTCCACAGCTTCCATACCAGGTATGGATCCCTCACGCTCTCACTACGTGGAATTCCTGTTCCCCGACAATGCTTTAGTAGCCGATGGCACAATAGGAGCAATGAAACGTTTCACCTCAGCTTTTGCTGAAATTAAAGAACTCTCATCCGGTCTTGAGGTAAACGAGGAATTCGGTCCAATGAGTACTGTCTATGAGGCCCTCGGTTATTCACCGGAGAATGAAATGGAGATCATAAACAACTTTCGATCTAAGTTCAATAGAATCAAGGAAGTTTCTGCAAATCAAAAAATGAACGACAAGGCACGTGAGAAATTTCTCAAGGATGCCGGAATAACTGAATAATGATATGATACGACTACTTATATCAGCCGTGATACTTATCTGTTTTGCCTGTGGAAATGCAGAAAATCGGCGACCGTTTGAAACAACCGGAGGGAGTATCGATGCTGATGGAAAATTCAATCTCGCAACGTACAACATACGGTATTATACCAATGCAGACTCCTTGCAAGGCGATCGATGGCAGACTCGCAGCAAGGTAATTGCAGATCTGGTGCAATTCCATGAGTTTGATATATTCGGCACACAAGAAGGACTCAAATTTCAGTTGGAAGATCTACGCCATCATCTACATAAATATGATTATATAGGAGTCGGTCGCGACGATGGCAAGAATGCCGGTGAGCATACAGCTATTTTCTATCGGTCCGATAAGTTTGATCTTCTCGACAAAGGCTTTTTTTGGCTTTCTGAGACTCCCGATAAACCGGGTAAGGGATGGGATGCCGTATGCTATCGCATCTGTACCTGGGGAAAATTCCGCCACAGAGCTTCCGGAAAAGATTTTGTGCTATTCAACGTTCATCTTGATCATATAGGTAAAAATGCACGATTAGAAGGCATGAAACTTGTAATGAATAAGGCCAAAGTGATAGGAGGAAACATGCCTGCCTTCATCACCGGTGACTTTAACGTAGACCAAACAAGTGATTGTTATAAGTTAATGGCCTCATCTGATACTTTCGATGACACTCGCTCTAAAGCAGATATAGTATATGAGACTAACGGCACATGGAATGAATTCAATGGGTCAGGCTATTGTAACAGTCGTATAGACCACATCTTCGTGTCACCGGACGTAAAAGTACAGAGATATGGAATCCTCACCGATTCTTATCGTACAGCTCCCGGTGGGAAGGAGCCCGGCGATACAACCGGAGGCTATGATTGTGAGGTGTTGAATTGTGAGACTCGTCTCCCCTCCGATCATTTCCCCATCCTCACAACAGTTGTACTGCCGTAGATTCCTTCTATTTCCTCTCATAAACTGCCTACACCGGAACCGCGACATAATTTATCGTACCCGGTGTAGGCGTGAAAATATCCCGGATTATTAACATTTCCTTATCTTGGATAATCTATATGAGTATTTATTGTCTATCAAGATTTGGAAATAACAAGTTTGTGTGATAAATTTGCACACGATTTCACATTCTTCAGACATCTGAGGCGTCCGATAAGCTCCTGTATGGACCCCTCTATTTACAAGCCAGTGTAATGCACTTTGATCATAACGACGAGAGGTATATAATCGAGAGGCTCCGAAACGGACATAAGGAAGCATTCCAGACCATATACAATATCTATGGTCGACGTATGCTGGCGTATAGTCTCCGTCTCACCAATAGCCCGGAAGACGCGGAAGATGTAGTGCAGGATGTGTTTCTCAACCTATGGCGCACACGAGAGGAACTCAAGCCGATTGACACCTTGCGACCCTATCTCTTTACAGCCCTGCGCAACCGCATACTCAACCTTTGGAAATCACGACTGAACTCCAATCTTTACAACGACTATGTGAAAGCGTTGCACGAACCCGACATGAACTTAGGGTTCGAGAATATCGAATATCGTGAATTCGAGAAAATGGTAGTGGCTCAGATGGATAAACTCCCTGCCACACAACAGCGTGTCGTGAAAATGTCACGCCTGGATAATCTTGATGTCCCTGAAATTGCCATCAAGCTTGGACTTAGTGTCCAAACTGTCAGGAATGCCTTGTCATCGGGATTGAAGGCCTTACGCCAGTCATTGGAAAATACGTCAGGACTCCTGATGATGATATTGTTGATTGCAAGCTGCATATGCTATTTCAGGAATCTGTCGTAACGATAAGAAATTACCATGTTGATTGAAGATTTAATAAGGAAATATCGGTCAAACACCCTGACCCCCGACGAACTCGGAGAGATGCGCCGGCTTCTTCAAAGGCTCTCCCCGGCTGAGATAGATAAGGCCATGGATGCTATAGTTAATGGAGAAGGTGTGTCCGACGGAATTGAGCCCACACCGGAAATGATAGAGCGTGTGAAGCGACGTCTCGATCATGAGATCATGATGGATCTCCCTGAAATTGCCGTAACACTAAATCCAGTGGAACCGATAAAATCCGATCCCTCGCGGAAATGGAAAATTATGTCGACAGCGGCTATGATAATTGGTCTGCTCGCTGTGGGACTCTCCGTATTCTTCGTAGCACACACCCATTCACTTCTCTCAACTATAGGTTATACTGAAATTTCCACCGGATTCGGTGAAAAATCACGCATCGCTCTTCCCGATGGTACGATAGTAAGTCTTGCCGGACGCACCACGCTTCGCTACCCCTCCGATCTAGCCCTCGGTCACCGAGAGATAGAATTCAACGGTGAGGCGTACTTCAATGTGAGTAAAGACAGTCGTCATCCATTCATCGTGAATGGAGATGGTGTTACGGTAAAAGTCACGGGCACAAGCTTCAATTTCTATTCGCGTAGTAATTCTGAATCCGCCGAGGTAATCCTCGACACAGGCTCCGTATCCGTTTCAACGCCTGAAGGTCAGACCGTGAAGCTATCTTCCGGAGAATCCGTGATCTATGATAAGAAAACCGGGAAATTTGATATCGCAGTATTCCGATCTAATCCAATGCTCAGGCGCAGGATCTTCGGTGTGCGCTATGATAGCATCGCTCCTTCCGAACTAATAAAGAAACTCGAGGAGAGATATGAGGTAACTATAAGTAAGGAGATCTCAACCGCTATCAACAGTCCCTTCACAGGAGTGCTTCCCGATGACGATATTAACGAGACACTATCCATCCTCAGCAAGATTTACGGATTTGCGATCCCTTACAATCGAGAGAAAACACCTTAGAAGCGAAAGCCTGACTGATAAGGCACTTATATCTGCAAGGTTGCCATAATACAATATAATAGGAT
>CAMWZE010000081.1 GCA_947178685.1 uncultured Porphyromonadaceae bacterium | reverse complement strand
CGATAATAAAGAGAGACTCTCCGTGTATTCTGAATACACGGAGAGTCTCTCTCTATTGTGTTTTATAAGTTCTTATTTCTTTGGCTTACGACCCGGTTTGGCTTTAGCTTTCGGAGGCGCCACCTTGGCTACGGCCGGTTTCCGTCCCCTTTTTTTGGGTTCGGGAGCAGCCTCCTCAGCCGGTGCCTCCTCTGCGGTTGGCTCCTCAGCCGGTGCCTCATCTTTCTCCCCCTTAGCGGGCGATTCAACGTCAGCCTTCTCTAATACTTCTACCTCCTCAGCTTTCGGCATATCTACAAGTTCTGCTTTCACTTCAGCTTTCGGCTTGTTGGTAGAGTCATCCGCATTGAGGATATTGTTACGGAGATTCTTCAACTCCTTGTTAAGCTCATTGATCTCCTGAGCCTGATTGCTGATGGTGAGAAGAAGTGAGTTGAGCTCCTCGTTGTCGATCTCCTCCGGATACTGTTCCTGAACTCTTACAAGGAAGTCGGCGAGCACATTCATGTAGTTGGTGAATGCCGAGAAGGGGGAGTCGTAAGGACTGAAAGCTGCATGGCTTGCACCATCTGCCATATTCTTGGTGCTCATGTAGAAGAAGTGGTCGCTGCTCTGCAGATATTCCCAATCTTTCTTAAGACGACGGTCCTGACAGAGATTGACACGTTCTGCCACGGCATAGAGCTTGTTGAGCGCTTCATTCTGGAGCTCGTTGCCCTTCCACGCTGATACATCGCGCGCCTCGTCCACATCAGAGATGGGGAACGGAACGGATAGCATATCCACCGGTTTGAGTTTGGCCACAACGTCTGAAGGTGTCGTGAACTGAACGCCTTTCTCCTTGCCGAAACGGGGGAGTGCCTTCATGAAATCGAAGATACCGGTGTTGGCGGGGAGGAACGAGCCGAACGTATCCATGCTGAGATAGAGATTCACTACTTGCTCTTGCTCGGGAAGTGATGCAAGCCAATCGATATATTTATCGGCTGTAAGCGGATACTCATCCCAGCTCGTGTTGTTGAAGTTGCGGGAGATATCGGAAGCAAGCTTATCATTGGTGAGAAGCAGACGCAGCTGCGGTGCTGTCACGGCCGAATAAACATAATCCGGACTCTTCCAGCCAAGGATATGTTTTGCACCCTCAGTGAGGATTGCCTTACAGCCCATTGCCGCTACGAGAGAGGCGATGTCGTCATCATAGATAAGCTCGGTGTTGGCGAAAACAGTGGGTTTAACACCGAAGAGACGATGTAGAAGGTCGTCGTGTTCCTTCACCTCGCGCATGAATTCCTCCGGATCCTCAAGAGAGGAGAGAGAATGGCTGTAGGTGCCGCTCAGGAATTCCACACAACCTGTGTCGGCGAGTTTCTTCAGAAGCTCGATATATTCCGGCACATACTGCTGGAGCTGTTCTATGGCTGTGCCAGAGATGGCGATGGCGCATTTGAACTCACGGTTGCTGTCGTTGATCATCTGCAGCAGCGTCTCGCCCATGGGGATATAGCTGTTCTGAGCAAGGCGGGTGATGATCTCATCGTTGGCGAAATCATCAAAATAGTAGTGGTCATTGCCGATGTCGAAAAATCTGTAGCGTTTCAGACGGAACGGCTGATGTATGTTGAAATAAAAGCAAACTGATTTCATGACTATATGCTTTGTTTTTTATAAACCTGTTTATTTGCGTGAATTGATCACGTTGTTGTATATGTCGATCACCTTCTTGCCGGCCTTCTCCCAGGTGATTCCGTGAATCTCCTCGATGCCTCGGTCGCGAAGGGTATCGTAAAGAGCTTTATTGGTGATGATAGAGTGCATGGCGTCGGCCATGGCATCTACATCCCAGTAGTCAGTCTTGATCACATTCTCAAGAATCTCGGCACATCCACTCTGTTTGGAGATGATGGAGGGCACGCCCATCTCCATAGCCTCAAGTGGGGAGATTCCGAAAGGCTCCGACACTGACGGCATTACATATACGTCGGAGTCGCGGAACATCTGGTAAACCTCCTTACCACGGAGGAAGCCTGTGAAGTGGAAACGATCGGCTATGCCTCGTTTTGCGGCAAGACGTATCATCTTCTCCTCCATATCGCCGCCACCGGCCATCACGAAGCGCACGTTGCGGTTCTTCTTGAGCACTTTGGCAGCTGCCTCCACGAAATATTCCGGGCCCTTCTGCATCGTGATACGTCCGAGGAAGGTGATGACCTTGTCCTTGCCGTCCTTACGCTTGAGATTGAGCAGTTCATCGCTCAAGGGTATCACAGCGTTGTGAACGGTTGTGACCTTGGCCGGATCAATACCATATTTGTTGATTACGGTGTCGCGGGTGAGATTAGATACCGTGATGATATGGTCGGCATTATTCATGCCGTCTTTCTCAATGGCGAATACGGTGGGGTTCGGCTTCCCTCGTGAGCGGTCGAACTCCGAAGCGTGTACATGGATCACGAGTGGCTTTCCTGTCACGTTCTTGGCGTGGATGCCGGCAGGATATGTAAGCCAGTCGTGGGCATGGATAATATCGCAGGGCATTGTGCGGGCTATCACACCGGCCACGATGGAATAGTTGTTGATCTCCTCTACGAGATTGTCGGGATAGCGTCCTGAGAACTCGATACACCCGAGATCGTTGAGACGCATATAGTTGAAGTCAGCATAGATATGGTCGCGGAGGTCGAAATACATCTGCGGATTCATCACTTTGCCGATACGGCTTTCAACGTAGTCCCATGAGACGTCGCGCCATGCTATCGGGGTGTTGCTGGCGCCTATGATTGTGGCGAAATCCTTCTCCTCATCTCCCCAGGGCTTCGGAATCACAAAAGTGATGTCCATATTGCCGTTGGCATGCATACCTTTGGTGAGACCATAGCTTGCTGTGCCGAGGCCGCCTAAGATGTGAGGCGGGAATTCCCAACCGAACATTAAAGCCTTCATTTCCTTTCTTCGTTCTCTAAGGTTTGTAGTTTGTTATATTCTTTCACATTTTTGAGCGTACGGAGAATCTCGCCGACGTTCTTTGCCGTCGACACGGCGCCGCGTCCCGTGAAGGGGGGATTGCCGTCATACATCTCTGAGAGGGAGCCTATGCACCCCTCGGTCATCTCATCCTCATAGCCGATGAGCATACGCTCGATGAATCCGAGTCCGCTCAGACCGAACACTTTGAAATAGGCATCGGCATAGAATCCGAAGAGCCACGGACGCGCCGGACCCTGATGAACTGTATATTCACGCTGTATAGGATCGCCGACGTAGGTGGGGCGGTAGGCATAGCTTTTCGGGCTGAGGGAGCGCAGTCCCTTCGGGGTCAGAAGCTCACGGGTCACGAGGTCAAGCACCTTGCGACGCTGACGACGGTCGAGCGGAGAATAGTCAAGACCGATGGCAATGGCCATATTGGGGCGAACCTCAAGGTCGGTGTAAGATCCGTTGACATAGTCGTAGAGATAACCATAATCATTGAGGAAAGTGTCGAGGAACGACTGTTTCACCTTATCGGCCAGTGCATTGATATCGTCAAGATATTCCTGTTGGCCCGGTTCGCCGTCGTAGAGAGAGTTGATAAACTTGAGAGCGTTATACCAAAGGGCGTTGAACTCAAGAATATATCCTGTGCGGGGAATGATAGGATGTCCGTTTATGGAGGCCGACATCCAGGTCACCGGAGAGTCGGAGCCATTGCTGGAAAGAAGTCCGTTCTCGTTAAAGTAGAGGTTCTTGATCTTGCCGTTACGGATATCCTCAACTATGTGGCGCACAACCTCACCGTATTTCTCACGACATTCGCGTGTGGTGGTGGCGCGGCGATACTGCTGGATGGTCCAGATTGTCCAGAGGGGCACGTCGGGGAGATCTATCTCGCCGATGGTCTTGTCTTTCTCGCCATCCTTCACCCAACGGTGTAGAGCCTTCAGGAAAGTGTCCATGATCTTCTCATAGTCTTCCTTATGGTCGATTGCGAGGGTACAGCCCGGAAGCGCCATCAGCTCGTCGCGCGAGCGTACATTATACCAGGGATAGCCGGCCATGATATACATGCCGGTCTTATTTTTCAGATAGAACTGCTTGGCGGAGTTTTTCAGGCAGTTGTAGAACGAAGTGCGGCATGTGCGGCTTGCAAGCTCTTTCTCGTAGGTCTCCATGAAGTCTGACGGATCAGCCTCTGACGTTGAGGCGGAGAATATGATGCTCTCGCCCTTCTTTATCGGCAGCTGGAAATAGCCGGGCACCCAGAGATCCTCCTTGTAGGGTATGCCACGGTCTCTGTCTTTATAGTATTCCACACCCTTATACCAGTGGCCGTCGCTGACCCATTCGGGCTCCTTGGAAAATTGCATATAGAGGTTGGGATAGCCGTCGTAGAGACATGTGGAGATTCCGTTTTTCACAGGTTCGGTCGCTGTATTGATGGCGCCATTCTCCATGCAGAGGTCGTTGGCGTTGCGGAAGGCAAGGAACGGACGGAACTGGAGGGTGGTGTCGGAATGGGCATCCACGAGTGTATACTTTATGAGAATACGGTTCTCATGTGAGATAAATACCTTCTCCTTTGTGAGGATAACTCCGCCCACACGGTATGTGACAGTCGGAACCGACTCGCAGTCGAACTGACGGATATATTTGTGTCCGTTGGGGCTGAAGACACCCTCACCATACTGATGCAGACCAAGGTTGAAAGGAGCTCCGTGCTGAATGACGGTCTCGTCGAGCGACGATAACAGCACGTGGGCCTTGTCGTCCATCTCAGGAATCGGAATCACAAGCAGGCCATGCTGCTTGCGTGTATTGCAACCTACTATCGTGGTGCAGTGATATGCGCCTGACTTATTGGTGCGGAGCATCTCTTTGGGAAGACTCTGCTCCAAATTTATCATCAGGTTTTTGTCAAATTTCAGATAACTCATATGATAATATCCGGTTTATTTGGTAAATTTTTTACGTCGAGATTATGTAGAAACATCCTCCCTGATTGGCGATAAAAATTGCCTTTGGAAGGTAGTTTTGATTCTTTCGGCACTACTGCAGATATGTTTTAATTCCACAAAGATACGGTATTAAGCGGTAATCTGCAAACGATTTCAGAAAAAAAATAATAAATTATCCAATTTTTAAAAAAGATGTTATTTAACACATTTATAGAATATTAAATTTGATGCAAAACCTATCGATTTTGTTGCATACTTCATTCTTCCACCGATTCGGGCACTTCTATGTCGTTGGTCTTGATGAAGCCTCCGCTCTCGCCCGATTCTATTGTTTTCTCCTTATCGTCGTCGATCGGCAGGATAATATCTGCGATCTTATGCGACTCGAGACATGTGTAGGTCTGCTGTAGCCATTCGTCGATGTTGTCGAGCATCTTACGGTAGACTATGGAGAAACGGGGTATAAAGTTAGAGTCGCCCACTGCATCCAGTCGTCTCAGTAATTCTCCCACCGATAGCTCACCTGTCTCCATGGCCGGAGCAATCCCCACTTTATCATCCGGAAGAATCACGAAGTTGATTATTCGCGCCTTGTAGAGCTGATCGCACAGATGGCTCACCACCCGGATGGGAATGTCATAATAGAAGCTGAGTTGGCCTCGGGTGAAGGGAGTTTTATTATTCTTAAAACGGTCTACGATTGCGGCGGCAAGGATGATGGTTACCTTCCGCTCATAGTTTTCCGACATGGTTGAGGCATCGCCGATGAAGTTGAAGGCAAATACATTCTGCAGGGAATAGGTGAGGACACAGCCAAAGAGTAGGATAAGCCAGGATAGCTGCAGCCAGATAAGAAGCAACGGGAGGAAGGCGAACGATCCGTAAATGGCATTGTATTTCGATACATAGATCTGTCCGTTTACGAATAGCATCTGCAGGATTTGAAACACTATCGCACAGATGGCTCCCGCGATGGCTGCATATTTGAACTTAACCTTTGTGTTGGGTATGAGGCAGAAGGATAGGGAGAACGCGAGCCATGCGAGCACCACCGGGGATGCCTCCAAGGCTATGTTGAGAAAGGGGGTGAGAAACGCAAAGTGCATGTTGTCTTGAATTGTGGCCGACATGAAGATCGATGCACCGGAGGAACATATCATCAACACGGGCACCATAAGGCATATGGCAATATAATCAGTCACCTTCTGATAGAGCGATCGGTCGTGCTTGATATCCCATATCATGTTGAATGCTGATTCTATGTACGAAAGGAGTGAGATCAGGGTCCACAGCAGGAACACGATGCCTATGCCTACAAACATGCCGGAGGAGGCCTCCTTGAGGTAGGAGTCTACGAATTTCAGACCGAATCCGATCACCTGCTTCTGAGCGGGGAAATTGGTGTAAAGTTGCTGTTCCAGAAGATCCTGAAGCCCGAATCCTCTGCCTATGGCGAGCAGCAAGGCGAATGCCGGCACTATTGCGAGCACCGTGGAATAGGTCAACGACATTGATCTCGACTGCAGATCGCGGTCGAGGAATGAGCGTATCGACAGGTTGGCTACCTTCAGCCATCTCACCTTGTTGGAGTCGCTGGTCTCTTTCCAGATTCCGGTCCAGAAATAATTCGCAAAGTTCATCCCTTTATCATATAGCCGGGAGAACAGGGATGGCTTTTTATCCTTGCCTGAATTCTTTTTATCCAGTTTTGGTTCTACAGAAGGCTCTTGTGTTGATTCGTGAGACTCTGTATCCATAACTGTGGATTGTGGATGTTCTTTCAGGCCGGAAACAGTTGTATCGGTGTATTGGGGATCATTTTTCTGCATATGGTGTGGAAGGCCGGCTTATTC
>CAMWZE010000080.1 GCA_947178685.1 uncultured Porphyromonadaceae bacterium | reverse complement strand
CTCCTGGAGAGTAATCTTGAGGTTGGTCTGGCCTTTGACTTCGACTTCTGCGGTAGCATAGCCGATGTAAGACACCACAAGCACGGCCTTCTTGGCATCATTGAGATTGAGCTTGAAGAAACCGTCGATATCAGTGGCTGTGCCGTTGGTGGTACCTTTCTCTATTATAGTTGCGCCGATCAGAGGCTCTCCGGATTGGTCGACGACCTCACCTGTCACGATCTGCGCCATCGACGGGAAGGCAGCGAAGACCAGCAGGATCACCGGGAGGAGGAGGCGGAGCATTGAGCTCCGCCGTCCTTCGGCATTTTTAAGGTTATGATTCATTATGTTTACAGGTTAGATTTTAGGTTTATCATTTATAAGCCGGGGTAAATAGACGGCAGTCGGCAGCCTTCATATTAAGGTATGAACCGTCAACGATAAGGAATGCTCTCACAAGTTCTGAGCCATCGCCACACTGAGCATTGAAGCGTTCGATATATTTGGTGCCATCTGAGCAGACGGCCGTAGCCTCGACATTTACTGTGGCTCCATTACGTTTTATCAGTATAGTTACATCAGCACCTTCCATATCAACGCGGAACTTATCCCAGTCACCGTAACCTTCGTTACTCCAGTTATCGCCATTGTAAGACTCACCCCAGCCGTAGAGGTCGGAACGAATTACGAAGTATTCAGAGTAGCCGTCACCGCCACGGTCAGCATCTGTGCAGACGCATAGGTTCCAGTTGTTCCAGTTTCCACCACCGGATGTGTGGTTGGTGAAGTTGAGCTGGAGCGACATGTTGGCGGGAATCGAGAAGTAGTCGGAGAAATCCACCCACCATGCAGAAGAGCAGTCGGGCTGTCCGATATTGGCAGTTGCAACGTCAACGGGCCAGAAAGGATAGCAGTTGTCTTTGTCGAATTCGAGGTAAGAACCGTCGACGATAAAGAATGCACGCACGACGTCGGCTGCATCGCCACACTCGGCAAAGAAATTCTCAACGTATACTGTGCCATCCTTAGCTGTAGCCACCGCTTTCACGTCAACTCTTGAGTCGGTGCGTGTGAGTGTTACATTGACTATAGCACCTTCCATATCAACACGGAACTTATCCCAGTCGCCATAGCCCTCGTTGCTCCAGTTATCGCCGTTGTAAGATTCACCCCATCCGTAGAGGTCGGAACGGATTACGAAGTATTCAGTGTAGCCATCGCCACCACGGTCAACATCGGTGCTTACACAGAGGTTCCAGTTGTTCCAGTTGCCACCACCGGATGTATGGTTGACGAAACGGAAGTTCATGGAAGCGCCGGAAGGAATACGGTAGTAGTTGGAGAACTCCGTCCACCAAGCTGCAGAACAATCGGGAGAACCCACATTGTAGATTGGATCGCCCACTACATATTCAAATGTAGTAAGATCCACTCCGCCGGGGCCGCCGGGGCCGCCGTTGCCGAGGTTCGGGCGGGCAATCTCTTTTGCAGTAACGGTGTTGCGGTATACCTTAATATCATCGGCGAGCCAGAGACCATCGTTGTCAGACGATCCGATAGTCATGACCGGCACATTGTTGATGAACTTCACAATCTTGGAGCAGTCGAATCCGGCGAGATCCTTGCTTACCTTACGGTCGCCGTCGACCCACCATTCATATCCGTCGTTGTTTACGATCACAGCCACATAATGCCAGTCGCCCGGAGTCAGATATCCGGTAGTGACAGTGGCGGGATCATTCTCGGTCCATTCGCCGTCGGGGGCTTGATAAACGAATCCGCCGTTGGCATTTATGGAGAATCGGCCGTTAGCCGTAGCATTCTCAAATGTCAACAGAGGCCCGGCGAGATTCTGCGGACGGGTAGTCTCGTTGCCATCTTCGTCGGTGTCGGCGACAATGGGCTGCATTATCCAGAATGTGAACGAGGCGGCCTCCTGGAGCACAACATTGTTCAATGGGTTGGAAAGAGAAAGATAGCCGTTGTCGAGACGTATCACATTTCCTTTAGTCTCGTCGGCGACAATCTCAGGGGTGGAGCCACCCGGATTTGCAACGGCTTTGAAGACCATGGGATCGATACCCTCCTCGGCCTCGAAGTCGAAAGCAGCCACATTCTCCAGAGTGGGTTTCACCTGGTTTCCGGCGGGCGGGTCCTTACGTCCCCAATCGTCGCAGGCAGTGGCTGTCGTCAGTAAGGCGGCCAGAGCCGCGGCTGACATCCATTTGCTTTTCGTCATGGTAGTTTCAGGTTTTTATAGGTTAGTTTTTTAGATTTGTCAGTTAGTGGCCGGCAGGAAACTACCGGTGTCAAGGGGAGAGAGGGAGATTATACACTTGCAAAATTATAATATTCGAGGGTCTGCAAGGTGGACAATACGCAAAAAATAGTGGATAAATGCGTAAAACCGTTAAAATGTGGAGTTATCAGGGGTTACACCGGTAGGATTTTCACCTTTCAGCACCGCACTGGGAGCAACGCCGTATTGCTTTGTGAAGCAACGTGTGAAATATTTCGAGTCGTTGAAACCTACTTGGAAGGCAATCTCCGTGACGTTCATACTCCGGGTCTTCCGATTCTTCACAATCAACTCATAGGCGGTGCGGAGGCGATAAGTGCGGATGAGCTGATTGGCACTCTGCCCCATGAGGCTCTGGAGTTTCTTGTTTAGAAGACTCCGGCTCACCCCGAGAGCCTCGGCAAACTCCGCGACTTCGAAGTAGGAGTTGGAGTAGTTGTCGCGGAGCACCTCCATCACTTTGTCAACAAATTTTCGGTCGCGGCTCTCCTCCTCAATCTCGAGATGTTCCACTTTCATATCGTCGATGAAACGGTTTTTCCTTTGGGAGTCGCGGGCGAGAAGGTGACGTATGCGTGCGAGGAGCATCTCCTCATCGAAGGGCTTGAGGATGTAGGCATCGATACCTTTACGGTAGCCTTCGAGCCGGGCCTCGGAGGCAGTCTTTGCTGTGAGCATTATGAAGGGGATATGGGAAAGGGTGAAATTACCCTTCACCTTCGCGGCCAATTCGAGACCGTCCATGCGAGGCATCATAAGGTCGCTTATGATAAGGTCTATATCGGTCGAGAGGAGTATCTTCAATGCCTCCTCTCCATCGCCAGCTTCCGCAACGGAATAGTTGTCGGCGAGCACCGAACGCATGAAAGCCCTCATGTCGGCATTATCCTCCACCACCAGAATACGTAGTTTACGGTCGGCAGCGGCTTCTTCTGCGGTATCGATGTCTGCGGCGTAATTCTCCTCGTTTCCGCTATCGGAGATGTTGTGAGTGGACTCCGCAATAGGTAGGATAACCCGGAAAGAGCAACCGGCTCCACGATTATTGCGTGCGGATATGGTTCCACCATAAATCTCCACGAGCTTACGGCAGAGGTATAGGCCGATTCCACTGTCGGTGGCACCGATAAGTGGATATTTCATGCGATTCTTTCCTTGATAGAAATGGTCGAATACCTTTTCGCTATCCCCTTCCTCAAGACCGCATCCCGTGTCGCTGACACAAAGGTAGAACCGTTTATCACCATCACGACACACACCATTGAGCATGGCGGCATATATGGTGACCGTACCGTTGTCGGGTGTGAACTTTATGGCGTTGCCGATGAGATTGGTGAGCACCTTGCGTAGCGTATCTTCATTGTATGGGAATATGGGTGAGGAGAAATGCATCACAGTGCGCAATGTTATTCCTCTCTCCATGGCATAAACCTGGAAAGGGAGTATTATCTCTTCGAGAGAACGACGTATGTCCCCTTTTGTAGTGACCGGCTCCATTTTGCCTGATTCAATCTTGCGGAAGTCCATCAGCTGATTCACAAGAGAGAGAAGATATCGGGAGTTGCGGGCCACAAAGTTGAGCTGCTCTATCACCTTTGGATTTGAGGAGAGCCGCATGGCGCGTTCGATCGGGCCGATTATCAGAGTGATGGGAGTACGGAATTCATGGGTGATGTTTGTGAAGAAGGATATACGGTCGGCAGTAAGTTGCTGCACCTGAGCTTTCTGCTCAGATATCTCCCGCACACTCTCCTCCACAGCTTTCTGCAACTCGTTGCGTTGTCGCTTGAGGTCGGTGAGACGCCAACGGTATATAGCTATCACCACTCCGATCAATATAAGGATTATAAGGAAGATAAACCAGGGGCGGCGGTAGAAATTGGGTAAGATCTCCACCTCGAAACGCGACACCGGAGCAGTCTCGACATCTTGATTCTGCATTACATACTTCACCTCCAGACTATAATTGCCCGGCAAGAGGTTCATGTAGGCCACGCTGTGACGTCCGGCAGGGAGTTGTTTCCATTCATCCTCATATCCCTTCATGCGGTAATAATAGCGTCCGCTGTTCTGCGAGGCGTAGTCGAAAGCTGAGAATCCGATTTCGAAGTTTCGGTCGTTTTCTGATATGCGGCAGTTTTGGGGATTACCGAAGCATATGGAATCGCCGACAGACAAGGATGTGAAATGCACGGGGAATTGCTCCTCTTTGAGCGATTCAAGATGCTTTACGGCCAACATGCCGTCGACACTTCCGAAGAGAATCTCACCGTTGGCAAGACGGCGGTAGGCATTCCAGTAGAATTGCTCGGTGGGGAGACCATTGTCACGGTTGAAGTTTATGAAGCGACCGGCCGGTGTAAGGCAAGACAATCCGTGGTATGTAGCAATCCAAAGATTGCCTTGAAGGTCTTCGGCTATTCCGTGGATAGCATCGCTCGGAAGTCCATCGCCGATGCTTAGATTGGAGAATCGGTCAGATTTCCTGTCGTAACGGTAGAGTCCGTTGCCGTTTGTGCCCACCCATATTGTAGCATCGTGAGCCACAGCAAGTGCTGTGACCTTTTCCGGCACCAGTCGTTCGGTGTCGTCGAGTTTAAAGGGATAGTGCCTGTAATTGAAATGTTTATGATGGTCAGTCTTATGCAGGTCAATGGCCAGGAGTCCGTCAAGACCTCCTATCCAGAGATTTCCGTCGGGAGCGATGACAGAGGCTACCGATCCTCTGAAAGATTCCGCGCCCTTGAAAGGGATCTCAATATCTCCTGATTCAAGATTATAGATGTAGATGCCGGTGTTTACACCAATCCAGATGAGATTGTTGAGGGGATCGAATATCAGCGATCCGATATAGTCCATTGAGCGTCCGGTAGGTGTGATGCGTAAATGTGTCGGATTGTGGCGAGGATTAAGACGGTCGAGCATAGCGAGACCTCCGCCCCAGGTCCCCACCCAGAGGTGACCGGTGTGATCGGATGTTATGGCGCTCACTGAGTTGTGAGGAAGGGTTGCATCGGCACATGTGAAATGTGAGAACCCCGATTCATAGCCACCGGCGCCACGGTTGAGACCACCCTCCACTGTTCCCACCCAGAGAGTGCCGTCGCCATCTTCATGGATAGCATTTACGCCATTTGGTGAGAGTGAAGAGGGGACAGCGGAGTTATGACATAGCATTTTGGTGTCGATGCGTTTGGGCGAGAAGAGATTAAGTCCGAATCCCTCGGTGCCTACCCATAGATTGTCGCCATCAGATAGCAGACAGTTTATGAAATTGATACTTAGGTTGTGTGGTTGACCTGCAATTGAGGAGGTGTCAACTGTAGTTATTGTGCCGGAAGTCGGCGATAGTAGGTTTAGTCCGTTCAGACAGCCAATCAGGAGCTCTCCGTCGGGAGTCAGGGCAAGGGATGTTACAAAATTTTGAGAGAGAGCGCGGCCGGGTCCTGAGAAGACGTTGTAGAGTTCCACCACGCCGTTATCGGTATTGTATGAAAATAAACCATCTTCCGTGGCAATCCAGATTCGGGAGTCAGTGGCAGCGAAATCGGCTATGAATATCATTGGGTCAAACTTCAGATCGGGAGACAGTGGGGTTGATTTGATTTCATTTCCGGCTACGGAGAGATGACAGATTGAGGAGCCTATGGCTGTCAATACCCCCGGGAGCTTGTCGGGTAGTGCTTTCACAGCACTGAATGTTACCACGGAGTCGATTTTGTGTGGTGTGGACAGATATCGGGAGATGTTGCCCTTCTCGTCAAATGTCAGGCAGATTATGTCTGTAGTGTTATGCATCCATATGTTGCCGTCTCGGTCGAGGGTGACGGATGTGGTAGGGATCAGGGTAAAGTCGGGGTATTCCTTTAATTTTATGATGGATGAAGGGTTGATGACTGATAAATCTTTGAGGTCGATTATGTCGATACCGCCGTCGCTTGCTACCCAAAGACGGCCGAAGCGGTCTTCTGCCACGTCGCGGGAAAAGGAGCTTTTTATGTTGTGAGATAGAGAGTTCGGGGTAAAGGATACAAATTGATAGCCGTCGTAGCGGGCGAGTGAGGCGGAGGTGGATATCCAGATATAGCCATTGCTGTCGCGGAAGATGTCTTCCACGAAGTTGTGGGGGAGGCCTTGTTGCATGGTTATGAAACTTACTGTGTAGTCATCGGGCATATCGTGGCGGGCACCGAGCATTTTTGCCGGTGTCATTACCATTATCAGGATTGATGCTACGATGGCTATAAGTGTCTGTTTCATCATTATTTAGTAGGCGCTTCTATGCTGAGAAGAGACTGGAGTGAAGAGGCTGGAGAGATGAGGATGTTGAGAAAGGATGGAGAGAAAGAGTATGGAGAGAGGGTGAGGAGAGAGGAGTGGGTTAATTGAGGGATAGGGTCACGATACTCTTGGCGGGGAGGGTGACGGTAAGTTTACCATCTTTTACCTGCCAACCTTTTGCAAAAGGCTTAAGGGTGACTTTCTCCGGTTGTCCGAAGTCGTGGTAGTCGTTCATCGAGGCGGCGGTGATGATTTCGCCGGAGATGTTCTTGGCTGATACACCGGAGAGGGTTACGGTGATTGTCGCGTCGTATTTGCGGTCGGTGTTGACGCGCGAAATAGATGTCTTCCCGGTCTGTACGGAAGCGG
>CAMWZE010000079.1 GCA_947178685.1 uncultured Porphyromonadaceae bacterium | reverse complement strand
GGGCAACGGTTGGGTTAGTGGCGGCTATGCGGCCGACTGTCGTTTTGACGCTCCGGCCGGTAGCGATCATCAGCAGCAATGGTATTACCGCAACTCAGTTCTGAACAAAGGACGCGGGGATTTCCGCGAGGAGAAGTATAATTATTGTTTCCAGGGGGTAGACTTCGGTCCGGATGTAGACATGAGCACTTATCGCAACAACTGGGATGAGGGAGGAAATGTCACCGTTGTGGAGACAACGCCTGTTATCGCTGAGAAGCCGTTCCTTTGCATAGGGGACGACGGCAGATATAAGGTGTTCCGTCCCGCTTTCCGTAAGGATGCAAAGGGTGTGTCGTATGCTCCCGGTAATCCCGGAGAGGGGGAATATCTTGATGTGGTAGATACATTTGAAGTGATAAAGCCCGGAGCTACCTCAGCCGATATGAACAAAGCTCTCTCATCGGGTAAGAATCTTCTGATAACACCCGGTATGTACACTCTTGACGAGCCATTACGCATCACACGCCCCGGCACTGTAGTTTTGGGAATAGGGTGGGCCACATTGATTCCCGGAGAGAAAAACCGTGAAGGAGCGATAGTAATCGATGATGTGGATAATGTGGCTGTGGCTTCATTGCTCTTTGACGCCCATTATAGTTCCGACACTCTCCTGAAGGTTGGAGACAGGAAGACCTCTGCCGATCATAGTGCTAATCCGGTGCTTCTGTCAGATCTTTTCTTCCGTATCGGCGGCTTCCGACCTAACCCCGTGCATGTAGACAGAGCTGTGGAGATCAACAGTAATAATGTGGTAGGCGACCATTTCTGGATCTGGCGAGCCGACCACGGAGTGCGCGGTAGTGTGGGCTGGAACGTGAATACCGCCCCCAACGGATTGGTGGTTAACGGAGATGATGTCACTGTGTATGGTCTGTTTAACGAACACTTCCAGGAATATCAGACGCTCTGGAACGGAGAGAACGGCAGGATGTATTTCTATCAGTGTGAGACACCTTACGACTCACCTTCGCAGGCACATTATATGAGCGAGAATGGCACTCGTCCCGGTTATGCGGCTTACAAAGTGAGCGACGGAGTGAAGAACCATTATGCCGCGGCGCTTGGGATCTACGATGTGTTGGTCAACGAAATAAAGATTGAGAATTCAATCGAGGTGCCCGATGCGGAGGGAGTGAATGTATATCATGCTTGCAATAATTCTCTTTCCAACGGAGGGAAGCGCGGTTTCGGTTATGTGATAAACGGCCTGGGCAAGAGCACTTACGACACCTTCCGCGACAATCGGGTAGTGGTGAATAATTACCGCGACGGCAAGTGATACCTCTCCTGATAAATTGAATAGAGCGGAGGCTATTACAGATAGCGGATACTACTATAAATGATGCTACAATAAATAATGAAGTCGTCGCGTATGGACGTGACGACTTCATTATTTATTGGTATTATACCAACATGGTCAATTGTTGCCGGCAGAGAGTCGGAAGCGGTCGCCGATTGGTTCAATAATGCCGTCGGCTTTCATCTTCTCTACAATATTTTTGAAGACAGACTTCACGTTAACACCACACCTTGTATATCCCATTTTCCTTGCAGCAGTCAGAGAGAGGCTCTCTTCATCGAGAGCCAATTGCTCTTCCAATGTTTCTTTCATCGCATTGATTATTTCTACATCGGTGAGCTCGCTGATATCCCTATCCTTGTTGGGGTTCGGACGATAGAATTTATACTCCTTGCTGTCTCCTTCGCTCAGCCACCAGTTGCCGCTTTTATCAACATAATACTCACTCTCAACCAACCGTACGCTATCCATAACAGATGTAGTGACACGGGTGTGCAGCCGGAGGTTGTTCAATCTTCGGCATAACAACATAAAGCCAATCGGTTGTTCTGTAGCTACGATTTCCCTGATTAGCTGAGCATCGGGAGTTTCAAAAGCCTTGAGCAGATTTGTATTATATAGCTCATATTTGCGAGCGTAAGATTTTCTTTCCTCTATATCGGCAAAAGTGATTTGGAAAGAGGAGGGGGCGGCGTTGGAATTTTCCACAGATGTTTCAGAGAGTTTCTCAAGAATCCTGTCGATAACCCTTTCTTGATTATTAAACCAATCGATGCTCCACACACGCATTACCTTCCAGTTAAGACCTTTGAGCACAGAAGGCTGCACCACTTCACGGTCGCGGGTAGTGTGGGTGTCCCGATAGGTTTCGCCGTCAAGAAGTATACCGAGGCAATATCTGTTGGGATGCGTGGGCTTACTTATAGCAACGTCTACGCGGAACTGAGAGCGTCCCACATTTGTGGTGGCATTGAACCCGCGATTTCTGAGTTCATCCGCAATCTGTTCGGCAATAGGGGAGTTGCGATGCACTGCGTGAGCTTTTGCCACAGAGGGTAGCATCTGGGTCTCGGCATACATTAAGAAATGCTTCAGACCCTCCACACCTCTTGATTTGGAGCGTCTCAGATCTATGTCGGAAGATTTCAGTGTGGAGAAAATATACATCTCTTGCCGGGCACGACTCACAGTCACGTTCAGACGGCGTTCACCCCCCGGATTGTTTAACGGACCGAAGTTCATTGACACTTTACCATCTTTGTCGGGACCGTATCCTATGGAGAAGAGTATCACATCGCGCTCGTCGCCCTGCACATTTTCCAGATTCTTTATGAATATCGGTTCATACATCTTGGCGGCCGCCTCAAGGAGCGATCGGTCATTATCAATACGTTCCTGCAGAAGATCCTCAATAAGGCCTTGTTGCACGACACTGAACGAGATCACGCCAATGCTTTGCTGTCGCAATCTCTTGTCTTTTAGCCTGCGCACAATCTCATCTACGATAGCTTCTGCTTCCGCCTGGTTGGTGCGGCTGTCGCCCTTGTCGTAAAAACCGGTCACAGGCACATGATGCACTTTTGTCTTCCGGTCGTCGACAGATGGGAAAGTGATGAGCGAGCCATCGTAATACTCGTTGTTGGAGAAAGCTATGAGACTCTCATGACGAGAGCGATAGTGCCACGACAGCTGGAGGGAAGGCATATCTAGTGTGCGACAATCCTCAAGGATGCTCTCCATATCGTCAATGATCGCCTCCTCCGCGTCATCATTTGTAGATGAGAAGAAACTGGTGGGGGGCATCTGTTTGGGATCACCGACCACGATTAGCGATTTGCCTCTGGCAATCGCACCGACTGCCTCGCTTGTGGGCATCTGCGACGCCTCATCGAAAATCACGAGATCGAACTTCTCGGTGGACAGGTCGATAAATTGCGCCACACTCATGGGGCTCATAAGCATACAGGGACAAAGTCTTGGCAATAGAGTGGGGAGCTGATCGAGGAGGTCGCGGAGCGACAGTCCGCGGCCACCGTTGCTGATGTTGCGGTTCAGGAATCCGATTTCACTTCCGGTGGCTGCATTGTCTGTCATGCGTGGCACCCGCGACCCAAGACGGGCATAGAGCTCCTTCTGTGTGAGAGTCTGAAATTCATCGGTCAGTTGGCGATATACTTCAATCTTTTCATCGAAAAGCATACCTTCAAAAGTGATGAGAAATTCAGAACGATTGATAATCTGTTCTATCTTATATTTATACAAGGCCTTGAGGTATGAATCCTTTATGGCAGAGGATTCGGCAAGCCCATTGTTGAAAGAATCAGCCACACATCCAAGACCCTTCTCCCGGAGTTCATCACAGTATTCTGTCCAATGGAACCAGTCACGCATTTTGGAAGCGTGGTTAGCCCAGCGCGACAATGTGACTACGGCTTCCTCAAGACTTTTGGAGTCGGGCAGTTCGTCAAGGCCTAAATTGATATCGAAATATTGCAGAAGAATCCGGTGGCATGTTTTTATCTGTTCGTGATTCTTATGATAAATGATAAGATTCTGAATAAGATTGTCCACCTCTTCAGCCACCAGGAATTTATTGAATTGACGAAGCCTCTTTATGAAGTCACGTCTGGCTATGAAGCGAGGGAGAAACCATTTTGAGTTGGCCTCTCTCCATTGCATGCGCAATGCCTCCGGATCCTCCTCAAGAATTGCATCAGAGTTGTCTTGTATCAGCTTCTCGAAGATCTTCTTTGTCTCTCTCAGAGCGGCGGCTTCTTCATGAATCTTGCATAAAAGAGCCGCATCCTCTTTCATGCTGACCACGGTCTGCTGGACGTTGGAAAGCATGTAGCGGTTTATGTGAAATCCTTTGAGAGGATTGTCAGCCGGGTTGCCGATAATTTTCAACAGTGTAGTGAGACGTCGGCCCAACAGCCCTTCAATCCCTTTTATTCCCTCTTCTGCTAAAAATTTTTCAAGGGTTTTATCATAAATAAATTCCGGCAGAGGCTCTTCGTCAATCGATTCATACTTTACAATCCAGTCATAAAGGGAGAGGCCATCCACAGGATCGGGAGTGTGAAGGGCATCGATATACTTGATAAGCTCTTTTCTTTTCGAGAATATCTTATCGGCCTGAGACGCATAGTCGGCCGGAGGCACTATATGAACCACCTTCAATGCTTTCTCCAATTGGCCGAGCACATGACGCTTCGACGATTTATTGGAGTGTAGCTCCAGACAAAATGGATCGAGACCTATTTTAGCCAGTCGGCTCTGCACCACATTGAGCGCGGCCATTTTTTCGGCAACAAAAAGCACTCTCTTGCCATGATAGAGCGCATTTGCTATAAGATTGGTGATGGTCTGCGATTTACCGGTGCCGGGAGGGCCATAAAGGATAAAGGAGTTGTCGTTGGCACCCTCAATCACGGCAGCCATCTGTGAGGAGTCAACCGGCACAGGGAGAGCTATGTCGATTGGCGAGACATTGTTGTCGATATATTTAAGGTCGGCAGCTGCAGATTCCTGCTTCCATGTAAGCTTATTGGCCAGCAGACTGCTGATTATATCGTTTTGTAAAAGCTGGTCGCGATGATTGTGGATGTCGTTCCACATCATGAATTTGCTGAAGGAGAAGAGCCCGAGAATAGCCTCCTCCTCCACATCCCAACGTTTCTGTTCTTTCAGAGCGTCGCGGATTATAGCAAAAATGAGCGATACGTCAACTCCGCTCTCGTCAAGAGGCAGAGGATTCAATCCGCTGATTGTGATGTTGTAGTTCTGGCGGAGAAACTCCATCAGAGTGATGTTGAGAAATATCTCCTCGTCACGGGTGCGGATAAAATAGTTTCCCTTTTTGTAAACCATCTCCACCGGCAAAAGCAAGAGGGGTGCATATCTTGGTTTTGAGCTTTTCTCGGTTTCAAACCAACGCAATATGCCTATGGCTAAAAACAAAGAATTTGCACCGGTCTCCTCGATTGCATTTTTAGCGGCACGGGAAATATTCTTCAGTATATATTTGGTGTCGCCCTCCTGAAGATAAGTGTGGAGCAATTCATGCTTGATATCATTAATTATCAAATCCTGAAGAGGTGCGTACATCTTCGACCGGATCATTCTCTCGCTTGTGTCGAAGAGCATCTCTACAGTAGGTCGGGAAGTTAGCCGGAATTCTTTCCCCTTTTGCAGAATGTCTTCTATACGGTTCACTTCAAACGAGATAAACTGGATGGCTCTTCTGCGTAGCGATAGGTTAAGAAGAGAGTTACGCAGAGTAAAATCAAGAAGTTTACGTTCCCAAATATCGAATTTGGTAAGTTCATGCGATGTCACCGGAATGCGGCTGAGATCGTAGCGGTCGTGCTCCTTCACATCGATCATGCAGGCATCATGTTCAACACCTTCGGTTTCCAATATTGGATGGCCGTTATTATCGATTATGGAGGGAAGTGGGAAAATACGTTCAAGGCGGCATCTCTTCACATCAATAAACATTCCGAATTTGGAATGGTCGATCAAATTCATCTCCGCTCTGCTCACCGCAGTTTCAAAAGATGTCTTCTCCTTGGCAAGTTCCGTACATTCCACCACAAGCATTTCATCGATTCCACGCGAGCATTTCTTCTCGATGAATGCCGGATCATCGCAAAGGCTGCAGGGGTAGCAATCATCTACGAGCCATACACCTAAGAAAGCATGTCCCTGATTAATTATGATCAAGGAGTTGAGTCCTACGGCCTCAAGCACGGAAGCCATAAGCAGAGTCAGCTCAATACAGTTGCCGATTTTTGAGGCGAGCACTTGATCGGGCATAGTTATGCGCTGTCCCACCACTTCAAACGAGGCGGGCAGGCTTCGATATACAATGCCTGTTTCATGCAGGGCGGAAAATATAGCCGCCACTTGTTGTCTCACATCATTGTTGTCGCCGGTCTGATACTCATTAAAAGAGGAGGAACCTGTAAGCTGCTTCAGAATCTCAGCACTTCTCACCACGATATTATTGATAGCGGGGTGGTTGGGAGTTATAAATGAAGCAATAGTTTGAGGGAGTATGTTTATACCTGTCCAATGATCAAAAGGCATCAGTTCTAACTCGCAAACCAATTCGCTGACAGTCGTCGTGTCGTGAGAGTCACTGATGTCGCTCTCATTAGAGGAGTTTCCGGTGTTTTCGTTCTTTACAATAGCCTTAATAGTAAACTCAGTTACGACTCTTTCAGTTAATGACGCGAGCTTAGCGGCATCCGGAATGACATTGAAAGGGGATAATCTGACAGTCTCCCCGGGGTTGATTATTGCAATCAATCCGGTCTCATATCTTGTAATGTATTTTCCCGAACACGTTACCTGTAAATTCTCAATAGGATTGTCAGACGTGTTTGTAATCATTATGGCCTGACAGATTGGAATTCTATTATGGAACAGCGCATAATTGGCTGTTTTGATATATTCGGCGCTGATATTCACTAAGTTCATGTGGCGTTTGAATGCTTGAAAAGCTAACTGGACAGTTGTTTGCAGAGAGAAAGCATTATAAAATATGCAATATTAGTAAAAAAAATTGAAATATCATACTTATACGGTGAAAAAATAAATAAAAATTAAAATTTTGAGATAAATG
>CAMWZE010000078.1 GCA_947178685.1 uncultured Porphyromonadaceae bacterium | reverse complement strand
TATGCTCATAGGTGGTCTTATCATTCTTACACTTCTTATGGCTCTTGCCTACGCATTATATAATGTGGCCAAGCATAAAAGAAAAATCGAGGATGCACAGCGCCTGATTGAGCAACATAACGACAGCCTGACCCGCGTCAACGCTCAGCTCCATGAAGTGAATAAAATCAAAAATGAGTACATAGGAAATTCATTCTATCAGAGCGCTCAGTTTATCGATAAGATCGAACACGTCTATAAAACTGTGACGGTAAAGATTGCGGCACGTCAATATAACGATGTTCCACTCTTCCTGAAAAACACCATGATCAAGGAGGAGCGCAACAATATGTTTAATGTGTTTGACAAAACATTTCTCCGCATCTTTCCAAATTTTATAGAACGCTACAACAATCTATTCCCGGAAGAGGAACGTAAATATCCGGAACAGTCAGACACTCTCACTACCGAGATGAGGATATTCGCCTTGATACGTCTCGGTGTCTCCGACAGCGAACGCATTGCCCGATTCCTCAATAAATCCATTCACACCATCAATACCTACAAAACCCGTGTGAAGAACAAATCCCTCGTCGACAACGAGCTTTTCGAGGCCCGAATCATGGAGATAAGTTCCGTTTCACCCTCCTGAAGCCATATATTGCATTAATACAACAGCCACCCAACTACATCTAATTATCAACCAATTAACCTTATATTTTCCACAAAATCATTATACATTTCATTGACTTCTTGGTGAGGAGGTTTCTATAGTCTAATTTTGCGGTAGAACAAAATCAGATAACCTTAACACCAGAAACGACATGAAACTTAAAAATTCTGTCCTTACGGTTCTCTGGGCTCTCATGCTTTCATCTTGTGCTACTGAAAACGGTGTGTTCACCGAGCCGATCACGATGTATGAGAAGATAGGAGGCACCTGGAACCTTTCGCGAATAAAGCAAGTCGACGAGCTTGCCGTTGCCAACAAATCAGGCGTAACAGAGGTAGATCTCACAGATTATTTCGAGACATTCTCAATCTCTCTCAACGAGACCGCCAACTACACCCCCTCAACATTCACCACGAGTGGCGCTCCCGAACTGCTCCCGGCTGCAGGATATTGGAAGCTCGACAATACTTTCCAAAATTGGGATGGTAAACCGGTAAAAGTACAGTTTTTTAATGACGCAGCCTGCACTGAGAAGTCTGGCGAAGTATCTGTCACGTCCGTGCCCGGATCAGTGCCTCTTATGGAGCTTACCCTCACCAGATCCACAAACGGTACCCCCTTTGTATCCTATGTCTATACTCTAATTCCTGTAATGCAGACTAACGATTAATTGCCATGAAGAAATTGTTTATCACACTGGCCTTACTGATTGTGACAATCACAGCCTCAGCACAGGTCACCATCACCAGTTATCCTGTGGTCTATGCTCCTGATGAAGAGGTAACCTGGTATTTTGACATGAGTGAAAAGATGCAGACGGAGGGTGAGCCTTTCTATATCTGGACATGGGCACCCGGCAATCCGGAGGATGTGCTCGGCACCCCCGATGCATGGAACAATCCCTCGGATGCCTGCACGCTGAAATATGTGGGTGATGGTATTTATAAGCTCACCATGATACCCACCGAATTTTACGGTGTCTCCGCTGAGTCTCTTTACGCCAACGGCGATATATTCTGGATGAATATCCGCAATGACGCCAAGGAGGATGTGACCGGATCTTTACAGGCACCTCACCCTTTCAACAGTGAGTTTCAGAACTTTCTCGATGCAGAACGCGACCTTCAGGTGTATCCCTCCGTGTTTACCATGAAGGATAAAATCTCAATTCTTGTAAATATCAATGCTCTTAATATCAGCGGACAAGGAGTTGGTGCCCTTGTGGGTAAGGATTTTGGCAATCTGCATATGCACAGTGGACCCAACAACTTTGCAGACCATATCATCGAAGCCAATATGGGTAATACAGAACTGGTGGCAAAGACTATGTTCAAGAAAGTAAATTTCGGCGATGGTTATATCTACAAGATGGATATGATCCCGGCCGAGTATTACGGAATCACCGACGAAGAGATGCTCGGTGGCTATCAGATGGCCAACATAATGTTTAATCTTCCCACCACCGACTGGGTTAATCTCGGCGTGACTGCAGGGGGCGACAACTTCGTGCTCACTTGTGGCGAAGTTGAACCGGAGCCTGATCCGGTGTTCTCCTACTTCCCTATCCGTCTTTCACAACTTGATTTTCTCACACTCAACCGTCAGTATGACGATGGACTCTCAAATCTTGAATATGAGATTACGGGGGGATCAAAAGTAATAACCGGCGAATTCGGAGGCACACGACAGATGCGGACAGTCACCCTTAACCTTCTTGATGCCTTCAAAGAGGCAGGTAATATCGATCGCCTTCACATCGTGGTGACACGCAATGGTAACATCGTGGAAGACAGAACCATTCCCCTCGTGTCTGTAGCAGAAATTGAATGAAGTGCCCTAACTCACTAACCTTTCTAAAACTTTAATAAATGACAACGAATTCAATAAGGAAGACAGCCTTGAGCATATTATCGATCTTCTGTGTGCTCATTGCTTCCGCTCAGAATATCACACTTAACGGTGTCGTCAGATATGCCAACGGGGAACCCATAATCGGTGCCTCCATAGTGGAGAAAGCCCGTCCTACCAACGGCACTGTCAGCGACATCGATGGTAATTTCACTCTTCAGGCGCCAGAAGGAAGCATCATCCAGATAAGCTACATAGGATGTGAAACTAAAGAACTTCCGGCTAAGAATCCTATGGAGGTGGTGCTTGAAGAGAACTCCGTGATGCTTCAGGAGGCTCTGGTGGTTGGCGTCGGTTATGGCACAATGCGTAAGTCGGATCTCACCGGCGCCATCACCTCTGTCTCTGCCAAAGATCTCAAACAGGGAATCGTGACAAGCACTGAACAGCTCCTACAAGGTAAAATTGCGGGACTATCCGTGACCCAAGCCTCAAGCGATCCCACCACCGGCTCCTCACTCCGTCTCCGCGGCGGCACATCGCTCAGTGCAAGCAACTCGCCGCTCATCGTGGTGGACGGCATACCCGGCGTTGACATCAATACTGTTCAGCCCTCGGAGATCATTAGCATGGATGTGCTCAAAGATGCCTCTGCCGCTGCAATATATGGTAGCCGTGGTGCCAATGGTGTCATAATCGTCACCACCAACAGAGCCACCGAATCTGAGGTGAGAAAGATGAGCTATAACGGATGGGTGTCGGTTGGCACTGCAGCCAAAAATATCGACATGCTTTCCGCCAACCAATGGCGTGAATACGTTAGGAAAAATGAGATACTTGATGCCATAGATTACGGTGCCGACACCGACTGGATCAAAGAGCTTGAACAGACCGCCGTGTCACACTCCCACAACTTCAGTATGAGCACCTCCCGAAAAAACAGCGGCTACAGAGGCGCAGTTACATATCAAGCTAACGAAGGCATTGTAAAGCACAACTATATGAACCGCCTCGCAGGTAGCCTTTCTGCCTATCAATATGGCTTCAACGGGCATCTCAAAGTAGATCTCGGCATCAACTATACCTACGATAAGTATCGCGCTCCCGACTATGGTTTCTACGGCATCTTCAACTATGCCCTCAACCAGAATCCAACCGTGCCTGTAAAAGACTCTGAGGGACGCTACACACGCATGGGCGGCACCAACATGCAGAACCCCGTAGAGTATAACGACAACTACTACTCACAGCAAACACGCCATCGTCTGCTTGCCTATGCCAAGGCCGACGTGGAGATAATCTCCGGACTGCACGCCGTGGCAAATCTCTCTTATGAGTACGGATCATGGCAGAACCGCTACTATCAGCCCTCTTATGCCGCCGGAAACAGTGTAGGCGGCACAGGGCGCCGTCAGCTCGCAGACAACAACAACTATCAAATTGAGGCCTACCTCAACTACAACAAGACCTTTGCTGAAATCCATAAGCTGAACGTGATGGCCGGCTATTCATATTCGAAATATGTGTATGAGGGATTCGGTGCTTCCCGCAGTGGATTTGATACCGATAGCTTCCTCTACAATAACCTTGGTGCCGGAAACGACTATCGTAAAGATGACGTCTACTCCAACAAGGGTGAGGCCCGGCTCGCATCGTTCTATGGCCGTGTCAACTACTCGCTTAACAGCAAATACCTGCTTACCGCCACAATGCGTGCCGATGGTAGCTCACGATTCGGAAAGAATCACAAATGGGGCTATTTCCCCTCTGTAGCGCTGGGGTGGCGTATTTCGGATGAAAATTTCATGCAGAGTGCTACCGGATGGCTCGACAATCTAAAACTCCGCTTAGGTTATGGAGTCACCGGCAATCAGGATGGCATCGGCGAATATAAATCGCTTGCACTTCTCGGAGCTGGTGGAGGCGGCTATTATGATGCAGCAACGGGCACATGGAAAGCCACTTACTCACCATCACAAAATGCCAATCCCGACCTGAAATGGGAATCGACAGCTCAGTATAATATCGGCATAGACTTTTCGGTCATTAACCGTATCCGAGGTACAATCGATCTTTACTACAAAAAGACATCCGACCTTTTGTGGAACTACCCCGTGTCGCAGCCCCCATATCTCTATAGCTCAATGCTGGCTAACGTTGGTGATCTCGTCAACAAGGGTGTGGAACTTACACTCAGCGCCGACATTCTCAGTGCCAACAACTTCACCTGGAATGCCGACCTTACATTCTCCTACAACCATCAGGAGATCACAAGCCTATCTAACGATACTTTTCAAGACCTCGGCACCCCGGCCGGACAGCTGCATGGCATCGACGGCCTCTCAAACGCCTACACTCAGATCGTAAAAGCCGGATATCCCACCGGAGCATTCTTCGGACCGCGTTGCAGCGGCATTGATGCCAACGGAGAATATATAATTGAAAATCCCGATGAACAGGTCTACCTCGGTTCAGCACAACCTAAGTTCAACCTCGGATTCGCCACCACGCTGAATTGGAAAGGTTTCGATTTCAGGATATCGGCCTACGGAATGTTTGGTCAGAAAATTCTGAATGCAACCAATATGCAACTCTTTACCGATACCCGTATGCCAAGCAAGAATATACCTGACAAGTTTGCCGAGCAGGGTATCCGTCCTGATAAGATCACCTATTCCGACTATTGGCTGGAGAATGGCTCCTTCCTTCGTCTTCAAGCCATAACCTTGGGTTACACAATCCCCGGAACAAAGAAGATCGGCATTGAGAATCTGCGAATTTATGGCACAGTGGACAATGTCTGCACTCTCACCGGATACTCTGGTGTAGACCCTGAAATCAGTACAAGCGGACTTGACAATCCGGGCATTGACCTCTGTAACGTGTATCCGAAAACCAGATCGTTTATCTTCGGACTGAATGTGTCATTCTAAGAACAAAAAACATGAAATCTAAAAAATCCATCATATCAATGATGTGCCTCGCGCTTATGACAGGCGCCTGCACAGATCTTGACGAAAGAATCTACGATAAAGTCCCGATGGACCAGTATGGCACCACAGATGCCGAGATTCAGACCATCACCGCCGCTATCTACGCCTCCCTTCGAGGATTGAGCGACAACACCACCGGCATAGCCAGCTATCCCACTTGTGAATTTGTGTTCTTCCTTGACGAGTCTACCTCCGATGAGGCTTGCATTCCGGCAAGAGGTGACAACTGGTATGACAATGGTGTCTATTTCGAGGCTCAACGACATGACTGGAACCCTTCTAACAAGCTCTTTGAAAGTTATTGGAAATATTGCTATAACGGCATAACAAGTTGCAACAGCGTAATCTATCAGATTGAAAAATCCGGTCAGAAACCGGAAGATGTGTTACGCATCAGTGCCGAGCCAAGAGCACTCAGAGCGTACTATTACTGGCTTCTGCTCAATACGTTTGGAGATGTACCTATTGTCACCGACTTCGAACAGACCGAACTCCCGGCAAAAACCGACAGGAAGGAGGTATATAAATTTATAGAGACGGAAATCAATGAGGTGATGCCTCTCCTGAGCGAGACAAAAGCATATGGACGTTTCACTCAAGATGTGGCCAATACTCTTCTCGCACGTCTGTATATCAACTCCGAAACCTATATCGGTGAGGCTAAATGGCAGGCTTGTCTCGATGCCTGCGACAAGGTGAAGAACTATTCGCTCGAACCTGTGTATAAGAATAATTTCACCGACGCCACCCAGCCCTCAAGCAGCGAGATTATATTCGCAATCCCCTACGACCACAAACAAGGCACAGCCGGCAACTACCTCAACTCAATGAGTGTAAACGCCCAACAGTGGAAAGCCTTCTCCGTCACTCAGTATGGCGGCAACTGGTCGGCCAACGGCATATGCGCCCAACCAGGTGTATATTCCTCATTTGAAGACTCCGACATTAGAAGGGAATGTATGCTTATCGGTGAACAACGTAGCAAAGCCGACGGAAGCATAATCATGACCACTGAAGGAAATCAGCTGATCTATACGGAGGAAGTAAGCTCTATCGACAACCGTAAGGATCTTAAAGGCTCTGAATGTCAGGGGGCCCGTCTTTTCAAGTATGAGTTTCGCGATGATGAGGAGTGGGAAAGAGATTATGACTGGGTGCTGATGCGCTATGCCGAGATTCTTCTCATGAAGGCTGAATGTTATGCACGTCTCGGCACCCCCGATGCGGGTCTTGAGATGGTAAACCAGATCCGTCGTCGTGCCGGACTAAAAGAGGCGACCGCCGTCACTATGGAGAGTCTTGATCAGGAATGGCTACATGAGTTTATATTCGAAGGTATGCGACGCACTGTCAACATCCGGTTCGGCACATATTTCAATGAGTGGTGGGAGAAACCGGTGTCGGGCTACGATGCCTCCAAAGCGAGCCGCGTATTCCCTATTCCGGCCAATGTACTCACTCTCAATCCCAATCTTGTGCAGAATCCCGACTATTGATAAAGCCGAATATAGC
>CAMWZE010000077.1 GCA_947178685.1 uncultured Porphyromonadaceae bacterium | reverse complement strand
TCACATGAACAATTGCGTTATTCTGCGTGTTTATGCAATGAGAATTTTCGCGAAATTTTAAATAAGGGGCCAAAAAAGGCCCTGTTTTTTTGTCAAAAAAAGGCTACGAAAATAAAATATGCACAAAGATTACTCAAAGAAATTTGGGTATCTTATGGATTTATCCTATTTTTGCCAATCATATATTTGATCAATCCTGACACCGGGATTATCCAATGAAGTAATTTTTTCTTTATCATAAATTGACCAACATCTGACAAACCACTATATAATATGTTTGAAATCGTCAGCCGGCGCGAACTGTCTCCCAACATTGTGGAGATGAAAGTAAATGCGCCCCGAATAGCCACATCGGCACTCCCGGGACAATTCCTTATTGTCCGCACAGATCCCTTCGGGGAACGTATACCTCTAACGATATGCGACTATGACCCTCAAGAGGGCACCGTCACCATCGTAACCCAAAGCATCGGACTATCCTCTCATAAGATCAACGATCTTCAGGTAGGCGACAAATTCGATGATGTAGCCGGTCCCCTGGGACGTCCGTCAGACCTCGTCGAACTTCCTGCAGAGGAACTCAAGAAGAAGAAAATTCTCTTTGTGGCCGGCGGCGTAGGAACCGCCCCGGTCTACCCTCAGGTTAAATGGCTCAAGGAGCATGGCGTAGAAGCCGATGTAATAATCGGGGCAAAGACCAAGGATATTTTCACCTATGTAAATGAGATGAGAAGCGTAGGAAATGTATATCTCTGCACCGACGACGGCTCTGAAGGATTCCATGGCATGGTGCCCGCGCTCATCAAAGATCTTATAGACAACCAAGGGAAGACCTATGATCATTGCGTTATCATCGGCCCCATGATTATGATGAAATTCGCATCACTCGCCACAAAGGAATACGGCATTCCAACCATGGTGTCGCTCAATGCCCTGATGGTAGACGGCACCGGAATGTGTGGCGCTTGTCGTGTCACTGTTGATGGCCAGACCCGTTTCACCTGTGTAGAGGGGCCTGAATTTGATGGCCATAAGGTTGACTTTGACGAGGCTATGCGTCGCCAAAACATGTATCGCAACAATCCTAAAACCCATCCCGAAACCCATAACTGTAAATGTAATGGCTAACAGAATTCCACGAGTGCCTGTAAGAGAACAGGATCCGGCCGTAAGAGCCACCAATTTTGAGGAGGTGTGCTATGGCTATAATTCAGAAGAGGCGCGTCTCGAGGCTTCCCGCTGTCTAAATTGTCGCAACCCGCGATGTGTGGGAAGCTGTCCGGTACATATAGATATTCCCGGATTCATCAAGGAAATTGTGGAGGGTCACAATGCTGAGGCTTCTGTGATTATCTCAGCCGACAGTTCGTTGCCGAGCGTATGCGGACGCGTTTGCCCGCAGGAGAGTCAGTGTGAAGGCTCTTGCGTATTAGGCATAAAGGGTGAGCCGGTAGCTATTGGCAAGCTTGAACGCTACATCGGCGACTGGGCTATTGAGCACGCAGACTCCCTTCCCCAACCGGATATAACCCGCAACGGAAAACGTGTGGCGATCGTAGGTTCCGGCCCTGCCGGACTGGCGTGTGCCTCCGACCTTGCCCGTGCCGGTTATGAGGTCACTGTGTTCGAGGCTTTACATGCAATAGGGGGCGTACTCGTTTACGGTATTCCTGAGTTCCGTCTTCCCAAGGAGAGAATCGTAGCCAAGGAGGTGGATTCTGTAAAACGATTAGGGGTAAAATTTGAAACCGATGTTATCATTGGCCGGACAATGACCGTAGACGATCTTCTCGACAAGGAGGGATTCGATGCTGTATTCGTGGGCTCAGGCGCAGGTCTACCCCGCTTCATGGGTATAGAGGGTGAGAATCTGAATGGTGTATTCTCCGCCAACGAGTTCCTTACCCGTGCCAACCTGATGCATGCCTACGACGAGCATTACGACACTCCCATCTACACCGGCCATAAGGCTGTGGTTGTAGGCGGAGGAAACGTTGCAATGGACGCCGTGCGCACCGCTCGCCGACTTGGTGCGGAATCTGTGATTGTATACCGTCGCAGCGAGGCGGAGCTTCCCGCCCGTGTTGAGGAGGTGCACCATGCAAAGCAGGAGGGTATAGAATTCCGTATGCTCACCAATCCTGTGCGCATACTCGCCGACGACAATGGCTGGGTGAAAGGTATAGAATGTGTGGAGATGGAGCTTGGCGAACCTGATGAGAGCGGACGCCGCTCTCCGATAGTAAAGGAGGGCAGTAACTTCACAATTGACTGTGATGTGGTGATAATGGCTCTCGGCACGAGTCCAAATCCTCTGATTAAGTCCACCACCGACGGACTCGACACCAACCGAAGAGGTTGTATCGTGGCAGATGAGGAGGGACGTACATCCCGCAAGGGTGTGTTTGCCGGTGGCGATGCCGTCACCGGAGCTGCTACCGTTATCTTAGCCATGGGCGCCGGACGCAAGGCCGCCAAAGCTATTCAGGAATATCTCACCGGTAAAGAATAAAAATCCGACATAACACCGGGCCGTCTCCTCTCGGGGGCGGCCCATATACTAAAAAAATGTTACAGAAACGCTCGCTCATCTCTATTCTGATGATTATGGCAGGGATGCTCTCATTATATGCAGCTAATCCCTACGTCACAGATTTTGACATCCCCTACACCGCTAAGACCGATCAGCTCTCGCAGAGCCGTCTCAAGCTCGACATCCATCATCCGGCTGAGGCTACCGATCTTCCGGTTATCGTCTGGTTTCACGGCGGAGGCCTCACCGGTGGAAATAAATTCATACCTGCCGAACTAATGGACCATGGATACGTCGTGGTGGCACCCAACTACCGTCTTATTCCCGACACAGACGTCACCGGATGTATCGATGATGCTGCCGAGGCAGTTGCTTGGGTGATACGGAATATCGACAACTATGGCGGTGATCCTTCAAAAGTAATCGTATCGGGACATTCTGCCGGCGGATTCCTTACCAGTATGATCGGTCTTGACAAATCTCGACTTGAGAAATATGGGGTCGACGCTGACAGCCTTACTGCCCTGGTGCCTTTCAGCGGACAGGTTATAACCCATTTCTCCGACCGCAAGAGCCAGGGAATCGGGGAACTGACTCCATGGATCGACCGCAATGCCCCTCTTTTCCATGTGCGTAAGGATGCGCCTCCTTACATTATCATCACAGGCGATGCCGAGCAGGAGCTCTTCGGACGCTACGAGGAGAATCTATATATGTGGCGAATGATGAAGCTCGCCGGACATCCATATGTAAAGATCTATAAGCTTGACGGCTACAACCACGGCGATATGGCCGCGCCGGCCCATCATATACTTCTGCATGAAGCAGATGCCGCCCTCCGCAACAGTAAGTAGACAATCAAATCGCCGGGGTTTGTTAAAAACAATCCCCGGCTCTATTTAACTCATTCTTACCAACTCTTATCAAGATGAACATCTCATACTCAAAAAAATATATATTTACATTCCTTATCTCTTTCGGACTTCCTTGCATGACCGCCTCTATTACTGCCGGGGTAAATGCAAGCCCCGGGAAAAACTGCCCGGCTGATTATGTAAATCCAATCATAGGCACCAACGGCATGGGGCACACCTTCCCCGGAGCATGTGCTCCGTTCGGCCTCGTGCAATTGAGCCCCGACACCGACACGGTGCCTCACAACGTAGCAGGCACTTATCAAAAAAACGCCTATGAATATTGCGCCGGATACCAATATAGAGATAAGACAATCGTAGGTTTCAGCCACACTCACCTCAGCGGTACAGGACATTCCGACTTGGGCGACATACTTATCATGCCGGCTACCGGCGACCTTAAACTGAATCCCGGACGTGCCGAGAGGCCTGACGAAGGATATCGGTCGCGCTTCAGCCACTCAACTGAGAAAGCCACACCCGGATATTACGAGGTGATGCTCGATGACTACGGCATCAAAGCCCGACTCACAGCGACTCCCAGGACAGGTGTACACCAATACACATTCCCGAAAGGTAGCGACGGACACCTGATTCTCGATCTTGATCATGGGATATACAACTACGATGGCAAAACATTATGGACAAATCTTCGGGTGGAGAACGATACACTCCTTACCGGATATCGAATCACCAACGGATGGGCACGCACCAATTATACATACTTTGCCATCACCTTCTCCCAACCTATCACCAATTACGGTTATATCGACAAGGAGAAACCAAAGTACAACGGATTCTGGCGACGTTTCAAGATGGACAGGAATTTCCCTGAAATCACCGGACGAAAGATTGTATCATACTTCCACTTCGACACCTCCGATAATCCCGAGCTCACCGTAAAGGTGGCCTTATCGCCGGTAAGCACAGAGGGTGCACTCCGCAATCTCCGCGCAGAAACCGGTGGAAAGGATTTCGATGAGATTGCAGATGCCACTGCCAAAGTATGGAACGATGAACTCCGGCTCTTCGACGTGGAAGGTTCAGACGATCAGAAGACGATGTTCTATACTTCGCTTTACCACACTATGATAAACCCCTCCATATATATGGACACTGACGGCTCATACCGAGGCATCGACCATAACATCCACCAGGCTGAGGGGATTGACAACTATACCGTATTCTCCCTCTGGGATACCTACCGTGCGCTTCATCCCTTCCTCAATCTTGTGAAACCCGACCGCAACAGTGCCATGGTGGAGTCTATGATCAGACATTGCAATCAGAGTGTCCACGGAATGCTTCCGGTATGGAGCCTTATGGGCAACGAAAACTGGTGTATGAGCGGATATCATGGGGTCTCAGTCCTTGCCGATGCCATTGCCAAGGATAATTATTCCCATGTAGAGGATGCCCTGAAGGCTATGGTATCCACATCCACTGTCCCCTACTACGAGGGGGTAGCCGAATATATGGAGACCGGATACATACCTTTTGAACGGAGTGCCACCGCCGCCTCTTCGACACTCGAATATGCCTATGATGACTGGACCATCTATCAGACAGCCCTCAAAGCCGGCGATATGGAGACTGCCGAAATCTATCGGAAACGGGCACTCAACTACCGCAATCTGTTTGACTCCTCAATTGGATTCGCTTGTCCACGCAATTCCGACGGTAGCTTCAAGAGTGACTTCGATCCGCTGCAGACCTATGGAGAGGGTTTCATAGAGGGGAACTCCTGGAATTTCTCTTTCCATGTTCCTCACGATGTCTTCGGTCTTATAGAGATTATGGGTGGCGAGCGTAATTTCATATCACGTCTCGACAAGCTATTCTCCATGCACCTTCCTGAGAAATATTACGAGGAGAACGAAGATATCACCGAGGAATGTCTTGTGGGCGGATATGTACACGGCAACGAACCGAGCCATCATATCCCCTATCTCTACGCCTGGACTTCCCAGCCCTGGAAGACACAGTATTGGGTGCGTGAGGTGCTCAACAAGATGTACCGCAACGATATCAACGGACTCGGAGGTAACGACGATTGCGGCCAGATGTCGGCATGGTATCTATTCTCAGTGCTCGGCTTCTACCCGGTCTGTCCCGGCACTGACCAATATGTGCTCGGGGCGCCCTACCTGCCTTATGCGAAGATGACTCTCCCCAACGGCAATACCCTTGAGATAAAAGCACCGGAGGTGAGCGACAGGAACCGTTACGTGAAATCGGTGAAGCTGAACGGCAAAACCTACGATAAACTTTATCTCACCCATTCCGACATAATGGAGGGGGGCGTGCTGGAATTTACAATGAGTTCCACCCCGGCAAAGCATCGTGGGCTTAAGGCCGACCAGAAACCCTACTCTCTCACATCCCGTCACTGAACCGTCAAGACTCTGAGGACAAGTCAAGGAGCCACGAGCAGAGGCTTGGTAAGAGTGGCGGGATCGGCAACAATGCGTGCCGGGACAGCCGGATTGTCCGAGGGTATGATTTTCAATGTCACAATACGGGTGCGCCGGGGTGACACCTTATCGTCGGAGTTATGCACATGAAACACATAGCGCAATTCTCCCTCATTGTCGGTGAAAATATCACCATGGCCACTTCCCGCCTCCCCTACAATCTCTCGGCTTATGACAGGATTGTCAGTATTCTTTCTCCATGGGCCGAGTGGTGTGGGGGCGGTGGCATATCCCACGGCGTAATCCTTGCTCATAAAATGGTTGGCGGAATAGAAGAGGTAATAGGTATCACCAATCTTCAGCACAGTGGGCCCCTCCATAATCGGCACGCTTTCATAAGTGAGAGTATGTTCCCAGGGCTGGTCAACCCGAAAGGTGGGCCGGAGCGTATTCTCTACAAGCTTCCCCTTCTCCATCTCATATTCACCCACCCATAGATAATTACCATTGTCGAAACGCACATGGTAAAGATAGCACTTACCGTCGGAGTCGCGAAACAGGAAAGGATCGATATTGCCACACGACCCGTCAATCGGTTCGGGAGTGTCGGAGATCGCCGTATATTTACCGGTCAGAGAATCTGCGGATGCACAAGCCACATGCTCATTGGCTGTATAGAACATATAGGTCTTTTCACCGCAAGGAAGGAATTGTGGTGCCCAGAAGCCCTTTGTCCCATATATTTCGGGGCCCGGCGTGAGCTGAGGCAGCCCATCGGCAGAGGTGCTTCTCCAATGTAGAAGATCGTCTGATTCAAGCACAGTAAATCCGGGAGGATTGCCGGGTTGTGTGCCTGCCATATAATATTTCCCCTCTATATTGATTACGGTAGGATCGGCGAGCAGCAACTCCCCTGTGGACTTATCGGCCATTTCAGATCTATTCTCTGCGAAAACCGGGATAACAGAGAGAACCCCGGCGATGCAAACCACCGCATTTTTTATCATCATATTCATGAGTCGGTTTTTAAAGCTACTTTTTAAGGATTCAATTTTGGGTATATTGTGTCGGGGCCGACAGTGGAAACCGGCCTACGGGAGAGGGGAAGCAAAATTAAGAAATAGTTTTATGGTCCAATAAAAATATC
>CAMWZE010000076.1 GCA_947178685.1 uncultured Porphyromonadaceae bacterium | reverse complement strand
CCACTTATTAATATTCTTATCTGAACAATGTTAAAGAACATTATTAACAAATTTTTCTTAAGTTTAATTCGCACACTTATAATAGCCTTTTAAAGTCTAATCTCTACTTACACTTTGGCAATCGGGCGACATAACCTGGCGTGAATTATGTCAAGAATAAGTAATAGAAACTTGAATAAATAATAATACAAAAAAGGAGGCGCCTGCGCAGGTGCCTCCCCTTTCTCAGTTATTCTTGGTGTGCTTAGCTTCATTTGGTACATGTAGCTGTGTAAGGTATTGTCGTGAGGTCGAATGTCACCGTGTAGGTGCCGGCTCCCGGATCCTGGAGATTGCCTCCGTTGAAGGTCATATTCTCCATACTGTTGCCGAAACTGATGGCCCAGTCATTGTTGGCCCGTATCTTCCATTCGCCGTCACCGGGGAAGTTTACTTCCGCTGTATAGACTTTGTGGCTTGCATCCGGTGTCATCTCAGCATCGCCTCCCCAGCCATTGAACGTGCCTATCACGCCGAGAGTGGTGATCGGCTCGAGGCTGTAGGTGAGTTTGTCGGTGTTCACACTTGCCCAGTAAAGTCCGGTGGGTGCGGAAAGGTTACTTGCGCCGCCATCTGTGTCGAGTTTTCCGGCAACCACATTTCCGGCATCATCCTTCTTGGCTCCATAGTTGGGACCATCCCAGTTTTGCTGTGCACTAAACTTGAACTCTCCGTCGAGATAGATGAGACCTGTGTATTCCACACCATCCTCCGAACCGAGTATCATACTCTCAGCCTGATTCCAGCCATTGCTGTTGCCCGGTGTGTATAGCACGAATTCAGGACCGCTCACAACGAAATATGGTTGCACTTTCTCCAAAGCGAGCCATTCGCTGTTTACCACACTCGAAGCTACGCCGGGAAGCTGTGCCGTGGCCCGTACATAGACCTCGTGAGGTTGCTGCACCTCAGGATGGGCGTTCCAGTCGCTCTGACTCTCTATCCCGTGAAGCGAGAGAATAGCCTTTGAGATATCGGATTCCTTCACCTCTATATCTTTGGAGGTAAGCTTGTCGGGAACAAGACTTCTTATATTCTCTACTCCGGCATCCTTTGTCAAGGCTACCTCCAGACCATAGTTAACCGATGATGTGAAGCCGTAATCCGGTTTCTTCGTCACCTCGAAAGTGAGACTCTTACCCGGCTCAAGCACCAATGTTTCCGAAGCGAACTCCGGGGTGGCGATCTCTACTCCGCCAGTCTGCTGCGTCGGCTCCTGATACACCGGAGTCTTGTCGTCTTCGCAGCCGGCCAATGTCCCCACAAGGAGAGCAATACCTATATATGATGTTATCTTTTTAATCATAGCTTTTCACTTTTTTGAGTATGTAAAACGATTTGCCCACTCTCTCAATAGCCGGGATTCTGTCCGATTGTGGCTACATACTGGTAAGGTATTGCATACACTGCGCGGTTGGCGTCTATGCCGGTGCCTTCGAGCACACCACCCTTCCACGACCAGTTGTAGTTCGATCCGGTGTATTTACCGAAACGGATAAGGTCGCTTCTGCGCCAGCCCTCCCAATAAAGCTCTGTCTGACGTTCATGGAGCAGATTATCGGCAGTAAGTGCCAGCGGCTGAAGACCCGCACGCTCACGCACCTTATCGAAGTACTGCTTACCGTTACACTCAACTCCATTCAGCTGACATTCCGCAAGCATCAGGTAAGTATCGGCGAGTCGGAACAACGGATAGTCGGCATTACACATCTGGTTGGCATTCTCCAAGCCGGCTTCATTTGTATAATCATCTTCGGTGGTGTAGGTGTATTTGATACACATGTAACCGTCGGAATTCTCATCGAAGTTGTCGAGATTGGCCACATCCACATTGAATGTGCCAGCATAGTAGAGAGCTCGCTCATCACCCTTCTCGAATGATTTTGAAAGTTCGGGGCGCATTCTCACACCGCTCCAGGGCACTGCAGTAGTGCCGAGGCTCTTGAGCACCTCTGTCGGAGCTGATTCCACATAGGCGCCGGCGGTAAGATAAGTGGTGCCACCATAGGTCTCCATTACGCCCACCTGCTGAGGCACTGCCCAAAGGATCTCGCCATTACCTACATACTTATCGTTGGAGGCGCAGAAGAGATACTTATAGGTCGGAGCCAACGAGGGGATAGAGGCCACAATCTTCTGGCATTGCTCGGCACACTCCTTATACATATCCTCGCCTACATATACTTTGGCGTTGAGATAGAACTTGGCAAGGAGCATACGGGCTGCCTCCTCTGAAACCCGGCCATAAGCCTGGCGGGAAGCGGGCACAAGGTGTCCCTCATCTATCGCTGCCTTAAGGTCGCTGACAGCGGCATCGAAAAGCTGTTTGCGGTCGTATGTCGGGGGGATACCGCCGGTGGGGGTGTCATTCACATAAGGACCCTTACCGAAAAGATCCACCATATAATAGTAGCCTAACGCACGTATCACTCTTGCCTCGGCCTTCATGGCCTCTACCTCTTCCTCGCTGAGATATGACTTCGCGCCATTCGCTTTGGAGAGGAACTCCGTCGCCTGACGTGCGGTGTAGAACTCGCGTGAGAATGCGGCATACACCCATTCATTGTCAGTGCCCCATGTGTTGAAGTTCAGGGAGTGGTAGCCGGGATCGTTCCATTTATTGGAGATGATAGCCTCGTCGGCCGATATCTCCTGGAGGTCCCAGTGGCTACGGGTGAAGGTGCCGGCACCGCCGTCGGAGGTGCTAAGGTTGCCGGGATAAAGGAGAGCCCCGTAGAGTGAGCCGAAATAGCCCTGCCATTCAGCTGCGCTTGAAAGCTCGGTCTTTGTATTGGGATCGGTGGGCTTCAGATCGAGGTCGTTCACGCAGGAGGTCATCCCCATCATGGCTGCGCCCACAGCACACATCGCTATATATTTCTTGATTTTCATAACTTTAAGATTTTGGGTTTAAGTAGTTGATGGGAATCAGAACTGTGCCACGATACCTAATGTGAAGGTCACGGGGCGGGGATAAACGTTGCTGTCGATACCGCTGCCTACCTCGGGGTCAAGACCTTTGTATTTCGTGATTACGAAAGGATTCTGAACCGCGCCATAGAGACGGAGGCGCATGGTGTCGTTGAAGAGACCGGGCCATGTATAGCCCACGGAGATATTGTCGCAACGGAGGAAGCTTGCATTGCGCACGAAGTAGTCGCTTGAGCGCACCTGTGTGTCGCGGGTCATATTCCAGAGATATACGTTGTCCATAAGGTTGCTGAGCGGAGCGTTTGAAGTGGCTGAGATGAAGGAGTTGTTCATCTGGTTGGCGTTGTAAAGCCAGTTACCGAAGCTTGCGCGGAGCACGATGCCGAAGTCCCAGTTCTTATAGTTGAAGGTGTTCTGCCAGTTGAGTGTCACCGACGGATCCTTGCTGTGATAGAGATATTTATCGGCCTCTGTGATTTCGCCGTCGCCATTGCGGTCTACGTAGACACCCTCAAGCGGTGTGCCGTCGGGGTTGTAAACCTGCTCATACACCCAGTAGCTGTAGGCGGGATAACCCTCCTGATGCTTCATTATGTTCACGCCGTTGCCGATGCCGCCGGTAGATGTGTCGGCGCCCTCTGCCAGACGGGTCACTTTATTCTTGTTCCATGCCACGTTCAGGCTGCTGGTCCACTGGAAATCCTGATTTACAACCGGACGGGTCACGAGATTGAACTCTACACCGTAGTTCTCAAGATCACCGAGGTTGAGGTTACCCATATTCGAAAGGTTTGAACCGGCGGGGAAGTTGGCATAGGTGAGAAGGTCTTTGGTCTTACGCAGATACCAGTCGATGCTACCGTTGATACGGTTGTTGAGGAAGCCGAAGTCAAGACCCACGTTGTAGGTGGTGGTTGTCTCCCATTTCAGGTCGGCGTTATACCATCCCGGAGTCACGAGGAACTGATCCTGACCACCGATAGGGTAACGTCCGTTGAGGTCGTTCGACACATTGTAGGTAGGCAGATAAGGGAAGTATACGCCCAAGTCCTGCTGTCCGGTCTGGCCGTAGTCAAGACGAAGCTTAAGGTCACTGAACACATTGCGCACGGGATCCATAAAAGGCTCCTCTATCGCACGCCATGCAAGAGCCACGGCGGGGAACACACCCCAGCGATTCTCTTTGGAGAAGCGTGATGTGGCGTCACCACGGAGAGTGACTGTCACCAGGTAGCGGTCTTTGTAACCATAATTTACGCGACCGAAGAACGACACAAGCTGATAAGGTGTGCTGCCATACCATGTGGCGCTGCGCTGGTACTTGTCAAACGGCTCGCCGGGAGCGTTAACATATGAATAATTGTGCTGGTTGTCGCGGAATTTCTGCCAGGAGTAACCGGCGGTGACATCCAATGATGAGTGGATAGCTTCAAATTCCTTATTGTAGTTGAGGAAGAAGTCGAGAAGCAGATTGTAACGCTCCTGGAATTCCTTTCCCTTGTTGGTGTAGCCATCGTAGACGGGATCGTCGCTGCCTGCCACATAGTGACCCTCTTTCCATGCCACCGGTGAGAATGGGAAGTTGTAGTTAGTACATTCTCCGTGGTTATACTCATAGCCGAGATTAAGGTTAGCCTTAAGGTCGGGGAAGAAAGGCAGTGTATAGTCAAACTGAATATTACCTACCGACTGATAAACCTGCGATTTGGAGGAGTAGTCGTTGATTGAGGCTACCGGGTTAAGGGCGGCGAGTGTGTTGGGGCGCCCTGCCGGTGTGTCCATTGTGGCCAATGTGCCGTTTTCCATGTAGGTCACGTAGTTGTTGTAGTGGTTGCCGCCGGGCATACGCACCGGAAGAGTCGGGTTGAAGCTTACGGCACCGCCGAGGCCGTCGCCGTTATAGCGGTTGGCTATGTAAGCACCCTTCAAGCTTGCGTTGATCTTAAGGGTATTGTCGAAGAATGATGGATTAAGGTTGATGCCGAGAGTCACACGGTCCATCTTTGATGTGCGGATTACGCCGTTGTTGTTGGTGTAGCTTGCTGCCACGCGGTAAGGGAGCCAACCGGCTGTGCCGCCCACACTGAGGTTATAATCGCTCGAAACTGATGTGCGGAGCACCTCCTTCTGCCAATCCGTATTGTAGATATTGCCGTCAATGCCGAGAGCTCCGGCCTGAGGGGAATCTGCACCGTAGTAGTCTCTTACGAAACCGGCGAACTGATTGCCGTCCATCATGTCCATATAGTTGCGGGGAGTGTTGACATACATATTGGCCGCGAAATTCACCTGCGGACGTCCGCTCTTACCCTTCTTGGTGGTGATAATGATGACGCCATTTGATGCGCGGCTACCATAAATAGCTGTTGCCGAAGCACTCTTGAGGATTGTCATTGATTCTACATTGTCAGGCGACACGAGGCTCAACGGGTTGGATGAACCCTTCACGCTTCCGCGCTCCATAGGAACGCCGTCAATCACGATAAGTGGCTCGTTGGAGGCTGCAAGCGAGGCACCGCCTCGGATTATGATGCTTGCATCGCCCTGGGGGCTACCGCCATTGGTGGTGACCACGACACCCGGGCTGGCACCTACGAGAAGATCCTGTGCCGAAGTGGCAAGACCTGCCTCGATCTCACTCGGTTTCACTACCGATACAGAGCCGGTGGCATCTGATTTCTTGACCGTTCCGTAGCCGATCACCACGGTCTCCTGAAGCATAGTGGCGTTCTCAGCCATTGTCACCTTCAGCTCGGTCTGTCCGTTTACGGCCACTTCCTGTGGATCGTAACCCACATAGCTCACCACAAGTGTAGCATTGGGGGCTACAGTAAGGGTAAAGTTTCCGTCGAGGTCTGTAGCTGTACCGTTTGTGGTGCCCTTCTCCATAACCGTAGCACCGATCAATGGTTCTCCGTGCTCATCATCCACATACCCGTGAACGGTGATCTTCTGCGCGAAGCCCGGAAGCGCAATGCCCAGCACTAATGCAATTGTGAGCCATAGCTTCCTGTTCAGATTGTAGAAAGTGTTTTTCATGCAAAACTTTTTTATGGTTTATGATAGGATTGGTTTAGACTGTGTTTTTCATTCTCTCTGTTCCTTGTATTCTTTCATGATAAGAAAGATGATTTTGAAAGAGTGAAAGGGTTGCGTATAGGATGAAGAGAGGGTAATGAGGTGATCTGTCTTATTGCACTCAAACGTTGGGTAGACCTATGACTTTATTACCTTTTTTTAATACTTTCGGTTTGATGCACATTCAAAATTTAACGATTATACCAACCGTTTTAATAGAATAAATATCAAGTAGTCAAATATATGACAGTCTATGATTACAATTGTTAAAAAAATGTCTTGATGTTGCATATGGAAAGATCATATCTCCCTCGGAAGGAGTTCTCCATCGCCTCTCATCAACAGCCGGACACTCCGAAAAGAGGGAGCAACCTCACGGTTGTCCCCTCTCATCGGCATGTGCATTTAATCAAAATTAGGTTATTCGTCGCAGTTGACAATTTTATTGTGGGTATTATCCGGTATATAGTTTCTGTTACTATTTGAACGTCTGTCTAAGCAACGTTCTTTTGACTTATAATACCCCCCGGCGTGTCAATTTGTTCGCGACATTCACATATTTTAATCATTATTCACCCCCTAAAACCTATCCCTCTTGAATAGCTCTTCTCTCCTTAATATATGAATTATATGGTTCTACTCCCTTGAAGAGAGGTAATTCCTCTTATCTCCATGCCTTCACCACCCTCTTATGGACTGCCGACACATTTACAACCGTCATCACGAGGCTCAATAATAATCCTACTATGAGACCGAACCACGGTGAACCGACATCAGCACCCAGACGCTCCAACGGCTCTACATACCATCCTCGCATAGCTACCCCACACACTGCGGAAAGCAGGTAAGCTACAAGAGTTGACACCACTACCATCACCGCATATGGCCGTTCCACATCTCTGACCGGAACCCCTAACATAAGAAGTGAATGAAGCTGTTCGCGGTTCTTCTCCTTCAAAAGCGACATGGAGAGAAGCAGTATAAAGAATGAGAGAAGGGTAATCACGCCACCGATCGCTATCACTATTC
>CAMWZE010000075.1 GCA_947178685.1 uncultured Porphyromonadaceae bacterium | reverse complement strand
CACGATCTCCTGATTGTCAAGCGTATTCTCTGCGTCGTTGTCAGCATGGAGAGTGGTGACGGTTACAGTGGAATACTTCTGATTCTTCTTCAAACCCTTGAAGTCGATCTGGAGATCCTGGGGAGTGTCACCGGTGTTGGCAACTTTCACAATTATGTCGCCCGAGGGATCCTCTTTTACAGCAGATGCGAAGAGTCCATTCTGTCCTTCGTTGCCGGCTACGGGTTTGCCATCCATCTTCAAAGGCACCACCTGGCTACCCTTGTTGTGGGAGTAGAGCTGCTGCACATAGTAGCTTGCCGTAGGCATTGAGCGGAAATTGTCATACCATATCATGTCGGGACGCCACTGCCATCCCTCCACATGGGCGAAGAGGGGAGCATAGGTAGCCATCTCCACGATGTCGGCGTTACGCTCCAGTCCGGTCATGAAGGCTGCTTCTAGAAGCGCTGCATTGAAGTGGTTGTATTTCTTTCCTTTACCGTGACAAGCATACTCTCCGGCAAATACTTTCGGACCCTTGCGGTCGTAGTTATCGTAGCGGTTTCCCTGAGCGAGGAACCAGCTTTCGGGACGGTAGAAGTGCTCGTCGACGAGATCGGCTTTCAGACGTTTCATCTCCGGCCAGAGATAGTCGAACTGTTTACCTTCCGAGTCGGGACCTGAACTGCCCACAATCTTGATGTCGGGATATTTGGCACGCACAGCCTTTACGAAGGGTTCGAGTCGGGCGGGATATTCGGGACCCCACTGCTCATTGCCGATACCTACATATTTGAGATTGAATGGCTCGGGATGACCCATCTCAGCGCGAAGTTTGCCCCACTTGGAGTCAACCGGACCGTTTGCAAATTCGATAAGGTCGAGCACATCATCGATGAAAGGCTGCAGCTCATCGAGACTCGCATGGGCAGCCTCATCGTGGTTCTGGAACTGGCATACAAGTCCTACGTTCAAGATGGGGAGTGGTTCGGCGCCTATGTCCTCACTGAGGAGGAAGTATTCATAGAAACCGAGACCATAGCTCTGGAAATAGTCGGGATAGAAACGATGGGGGAATGTGTAGTGCCAGCGGTTTTCGTTGACGGGACGGTTCTCAACGGGTCCGACAGTCTCTTTCCACTGGTAGCGGGTATCCATGTCGGTACCCTCAACGATACATCCTCCCGGGAAACGGAACACACCCGGTTTGATATCGGCGAGTTTCTGCACGAGGTCGGCACGGAGACCATTCTCGCGACCCTTCCAAGTGTCGGAGGGGAAGAGGGAGATATGTTCGAGATCTACGGTGTTCTCCGGTTTGAGGAGGAATATGCGTAGCTTGCCTTTATAAACAGTCTCGGAGGGTTTGAGAGTGACCTTATATTTTTTCCACTCTTTCCCTTTCACCTCGATCTCCTGTGAGCCTTTGTTCTGGCTCTCGCCCATGGTGGCGGGATCTTCGAGTTCCACACGTAGTTTGGCAGTGCCGCCGTCGGGCACACGGGCATATACCGAGAAGTTATAGTCTTTCCCCTTCTCGAAGCTTACACCGAAGAATCCCTCGTTATCGAGACCGGTCCATTTGTCGTTGTGACCGGCAGGAGAGAGACGCACATAGTTTGGATTGCGTTCAAAGGGACCGTCGTTGAGCACCTCCACCTTACCGAAGGCAGTCCAACCCTGAAGAGGAGTGGGGAAATCAAACGAGCGGTTTTTGATCTTCTCGGCGTAAATTCCGCCATCGGCCGCATAGTTTATATCCTCAAAAAAGAGGCCATACATGGTAGAGGGTATCTGAGCCCCCTTGGCGTTAGGCTCTACTACAAGCTTATTGACAGCCGCACCCGCCGACGCGAGACAGCCTACAGCAAGCAGAGCTGAAAGAAGTTGTTTTTTCATGATGGGGTTATATTGAGTTTTTCGTGTTGATGCAGCAAATAAGTGGTTACTTATATGCCGTGATGATTCGGATGCAAATTTACACAAAATAATCTTTTAAAATAGTGGAGAATCTGTGTAAAAAAGGTGGAAAAACGGTGATGCTAAAGTCAGAAAGAGAGAAATCATATAATTTTTAGCTTTTTCGGCACCATTGACCACGAGAAGAGCGGAAGCATCCCTTGGGGGGATATAGGCATCGGCTCAGGGAGCATTCCGGCGAGATGGGCAAGAAATCCGGTCACCTCCTGAGGCGAGGAGGAGAGTCGGAGCTCCTCCATACTCATCGAGCGGTCGCGTTTCGAGAGACGTTGTCCGGCATCGTTACACAGGAGCGGGACATGAGCGAATTCCGGAGCTTGGAGCCCTAAAAGCCGGTAGAGGTATATCTGCTGGGCTGAGGAGAGGAGCAGGTCGCTGCCACGCACCACTTCGGTGATTCCCATGCGAGCGTCGTCGGCCACCACCGCCAACTGGTAGGCCCAGGCCCCGTCGGCCCGTCGTAGAATAAAGTCGCCGCAATGCTCGCGCAGGTTGACGGCCTGAGGCCCATACAGACGGTCGGTGAAATGGATTGTCTCATCCGGCACAAGAATGCGGGTGGCTCTTTCGGTCTTGTCATCCGGGGGTGCAATAAGGGAGCCACCGAGTCGGGCCGGACGGCATGTGCCGGAGTAGACCACTCGGCCGTCGCTCTCATGAGGAGCCTGGGTTGCCATGATGTCGGCGCGTGTGCAGAAGCAAGGGTAGGTAAGTCCGGCAGCTTCGAGTTTCGAGAGTGCCTCCTCATATATATGGTGGCTGCGGCTTTGGCTGTATGGCGGATTGGGACCGGTGTCGTCAAGTCCACCCTCATCCCAATCGAGCCCGAGCCAGTGGAGGTCGTCTTCTATTAGACGGGCATACTCATATTTTGAGCGCTGAGGGTCGAGGTCTTCAATGCGCAATACCCATTTGCCCCCCTGCTTCTTGGCAGAGAGCCATGATATGAGAGCGGCAAACACGTTGCCGAGATGCATGCGTCCCGATGGCGACGGGGCAAAACGCCCTTTCACTTTTTTCTCTTCCATGAAGTTCATTATACCGGTGAAATATATATTGACGCGAAGTTACAAAAATTTTCCTGACGCGAAGATACAAAAAAAGGCGGGAAACACCATGAAGATGTTTCCCGCCGGATTATAATCCAAAAGTTAAATCATGTGGGGTAGATTATCAGTCAGCCACGAAGTAGCTGTACTGATAACCGAGATTTCCGGCAGCTACGTACCACTGGAGATAGAAGAAGGCATTACCGTCTTCATACAATCCGCTTTCATAGCCGTTATCTGTGACAAAGGCGGCATTCCCCTGCCAGTAGCCGATATCACGCACAGACATTGTGCCATAGTCGCCGTAGGTCCAGGGAGTGGCGGTGGGCTTAACGCGGAAGTAGCGGTATTTGCCATCGTCGTCAGTGCCGTAGAGATTGAGCATATCCATCTTGAGGGCGGTGCCGTTGCCGAAAGCGCCGTTGATTCGATAAAGTGCATCGTCGGATGTACAGATCTCGAGAGTGGCCTCTACCGACTCGATTGGAGCAACATCGGTGTTGTAGATGAATGTACCTGTTGTCACGACATTCCAGTCAAGGCCGAAGAAAGTCACGCGGTTCGCAAGAGTCTTTCCGTTGGCTACGGCCGCGATGGTGTAGTCACCGTGTATGTCGGTAAGTGTGATGTCAACGAAGTTGTCAGCTTTGAGATTTTCTACTGCAGTACCCTTTGTCTCCACCTCATTCAGGAGGGTTTTCTCTCCGTCAGCTTTATCGAGCATAGCGGTAGCGTCGGCAGTGGGGAGAAGGAGATATTTCACAGAGGTGACTTTATTGTTGGCCACGAAACGAACAATCACGTCGTTGTCGGGGTTGAGGCTCGCATCGGTGGGTTCGTAGGCATAGAGAGTGACCACCGGATTTGAATCCGTGCCGGGCTCAGTCCCCAACTCCTCCTTACACGATCCCAACAGAAGCATGGGAAGAGCCAGAAGGGAATATATAAGTTTTTTCATTTTGAATCGATGTTTGTTGTTGGTTTGGAAATTACCATATAAACTCGGGAGAGTCGCCTACCGGAGCGATAGGAGTGGGGTTGTTGATCAGAGCGTCGTTGTAGTTACTTTCGGTCTGAACGAAGCAGTATGTCATCCACTGGGGAACGGTGTTGGTGTTCCAACGGTAGCCCTCTACGTGGTTTGTGCCGGCATAGCTGCGGATGATACCCTTCTGGAGACGCTTGATGTCGAGAGTCGAGATACCCTCGCCCCAGAACTCGGCGCGACGCTGCCACCATACCTCGTTGCGGAACTTGGAGGTGTTGGGGTTGTTGTAGGCCTCGTTGTGAGTGCCGTATACATATTCAGGGTCGCGTGTTTTGGCGAAGTTGGTGAGAAGTGTAATGCCATCCCCCTCATTGATCATACCGGTGGCCTCAGCCTCGATGAGGATCATCTCCTCCACACGCATCATGGGGAGGTCAACACAGTAGCCTACCTGGTTTGTCTCGTGGTTGCCATCCTTAGAACGGAATTTCAGCGGCATACCGCCGTAGGCACCCTGGACAGCACCTGTAGCGAACACATACTCCGGCACGTCAGAGTAGGCTGAGAGAGCCTCAACGATCTCCTCTTTAGATCCCATCTCGTCGAGCGTGAAGTCAACGAAACATTTCTTGCGGAAGTCGGTGGCAGGGATTGTCTCATAAAGGTGACGGTCCATATAGTTGGCGCCGCCGTAGTTGTTGTAGTAGCCAAGGTCGGTATCATTACCGGCCGGGAACTCGCAGATCATCCATGTGCCCCAGCTGTTGTCGCCGTCATTATAGGTGATGGTGAGGTCGTCAGACTTGAAGGTCATCGCCATGATCCAGGAATTCTGAGTGTTGACGTTGTTGAAGCCATTGTTGCGGTCGGTATACTGAGCCTCTGTCAGCATTGTGAATCCCTCCTGAGCGAGTTTGGCATATTTTCTGGCATTCTCCCATTCTTCCATGAGGAGGTATGCGCGAGCCTTAAGACCGTAGACTACACTCTTGTCGGGAGAGAATTTGTTGGGACGGGTGTAATCGGCGAGAAGAGTCTCAGCCTCGTCGAGGTCATCGATGATAAACTTAAACACCTCCTCATTGGTGGCGCGGGGGTTCTGGGTTGACTCGGAGAGCTCGAGATCGTCGGTCACGATAGGCACTGTGGGAGCCTGCTTGTTGGCGGCGTAAGTCTCCTCAGAGAACATCTGGGCGATGTCGAGATACCACATGGCACGAAGACAGTGGGCCTGACCGGCACCCCATTTGAACTGATCGTTGTCAAGAAAATCGGCAGATAGCTTGAGCACAGTGTTGCACGACTTGATCTGCGTATAGTAGAAGGTGAGGGGATACTGGCAGTTGAGGTAGATAGGAGCCAGACCCACACCACACTGATACCATGTGGAGAACCAGTTGTTGTTGATAGCCACCATGTCGTTGCCCATCACATCACGCATAAGGTAGAGAGCGGAATATCCGAAGTCATTAGCCTGACGGTTTGAGTTGAAAACGAACTTACCGTTGATGTTCGATGTGATGGCGTTGACGAAGTTGTTGTATGAGTTGGGAGCCTGCGCAGCCTGATTCTGAGTGACAGATCCACCCTGCGGATCAAACTCCTGAATACAGGAGGTCATCGGAAGCATGGCGATGCCGGCCAATATAATCGATAATTTTTTCATTTTTGATTGTCTTTTGTAGCAAGAATTCATGATCAGAATGTAATCTCAAGACCTCCTGAAATTGTGCGCATCGGAGAGTAAGCACCGACCTGCTCATTACCGGAGTATGAATATCTCGGGTCGAAGCCCTTGCGAGCCGACCAGAAGCAGAGGTTTTCACCGGCTACGTAAACTCGCATGTTGGCGATCTCATCCCAGAATTTCGGGAAAGTGAAGCCTACGGTAAACGACTGGAAGTTGAGATAGCTTGCATTAGTCAGATAACGGTCGCAACCCATGTTGCCGTTGGTGTCGCCTATCTGCCAGCGGGGAATGTCGCTGTTGGTGTTGTAGGGGCTCCAGCTCTTTTTCCAATCCTTGTGATAGTTGGAACCTGCGCCTGTGCCGTCGAGGTTTGAGTTGGGACCCATGATAGCGGCATAACGGGAGTCGTACATCTTGCCTCCGATCTGATAGTCGAATGTAGCGGTGATGTCGAACCATTTAATCTTGAACATTGTGCTGAAACCGCCGAATACGTCGGGGAGGGTAGTGCCCATCTTGTAGCGTGAAGCTTCACCGGCGTTGGTGGTGGTGTATTTCTTATCCTTGATTGTGCCGGGGACGTTGGTGCGCATAGCGCCTGAATCGTCGAGGAGGTTGGGGTCATAGTAGTAGAGAGCCTGACCCTGATCGTCAACGCCTGCATAAGCGAGGGTGAAGTAGTTGTAGAGGGGACCGCCTACCTCAAACCAGTAGGGCGACTCATAGAAGCCGTTGTAGTTCTTGATAACCTGACCGTCTACCACATCCTTCACGAGCTTCGCATAAGGGAGCTTGAGGATTTTACCCACATTGTGAGAGAGGTTGCCGGAGAGTGTCCATTCAAAGTCCTTTGTCTTGATGGGAGAGCCTGTGAGAGTAAGCTCGATACCGGTGTTGCGTATATCGCCCATATTGCCATAGTAGCCGCGGCCGCCGGTGGTCTCAGGCACAGAGATCCAGAAGAGGAGGTCAGTGGTCTTCTTGTTGTAGAAGTCAAGGCTACCGCTTAGACGGTTGTGGAATAAGCCGAACTCAAGACCAACGTTGAGGTTGGTAGTTGTCTCCCAGGTGATGGCGGGGTTACCGAAGCCCATATTGAAGATAGGCGACATCGTGGTGGGAGTTGCGACAGAGAGGTTATACATATCAGTCCAGGCGTAGCTGCTGGAGATGTTGTCGTTGCCCTGCTGGCCGATAGAGAATTTGAGCTTCAGATAGTCAAGCCAGTTGCGAGTCTCGTTCATGAAATCCTCCTTGGTGATGATCCAGGCGGCACCGGCACTCCAGAAGTTACCCCAACGGTGATCTTTTGCAAAGCGGGAGGAAGCGTCGCGACGATAAGATACGGAAGCGTAATATTTCTGAAGATAGTTATACATGTCTCTTAGACACATCTCGGAGCCCACGAGCCATCTCAGGAGATCGTA
>CAMWZE010000074.1 GCA_947178685.1 uncultured Porphyromonadaceae bacterium | reverse complement strand
GATCTTGAGGATGAACAGAGTGTGATGGATGCTGCCAAGGCCGCCGCACGCAACGGTATACAGCTTGATGTGGTGGGTTTAGGTTCCACAGTGGCTGTGCCTATCCCTATCAAGGGTGGTGGCTATCTGATGAATCCCGAAACGGGAGAGCCTGTGCGCACGGCACTCAATGAGGACTTAGCCACAGAGATAGCCTCAGCCGGCAAGGGTATTTATGTAAATGCCTCCAACAACGATGCTCTCAATGAGCTTGACAAGCAGCTGGATACAGTGAAGAAATCGGCTCTTGAGTCGAGTTTCTCAGCCGTCCACGACGAGCTCTTTGCGATATTCGTCTGGTTTGCACTCGCCTTGCTTGTAGCCGATATCTTTGTGCTTGACAGAAAGATCGGATGGCTCGACAAGATTACATTCTTTAAAAAGGAGGAGAAGAGATGAGAAGGTTTATTTTGACATATTTAGTGGCTCTCTTCTGTATTGCCGTGGTTCCCGCCACTGCCTTGGCCGACAATGAGTCGACCAAGAAGGAGCGTAATGCCATAACAGCAGGCAACAAACTCTACAACGACGGTCGATATCGTGCGGCCATAGGCAAATATGAGGAGGCTCTTCGCGAGAATCCCAATTCTGCAGTGGGTCGTTACAATCTTGGCCTGTCGCAGATAAGAGTGGGTACCAATCCCTCCGATACCACGCAGGCTGCTAAAGATCTGGCCGCGAAGGGCTGTCAGGCCCTTGAACAGATCGCCAAGATGGGAAGTATGAAACCTCGTCTTGCTTCAATGGCAAACTATAACTTGGGCAATGTCGCATTCAACTCCGAAGACTACAGTAAGGCACTTGGTTATTACAAGCAGGCTCTGCGCCTGAACCCAAATGATGATAAAGCACGCCGGAATCTGCGTATAACTCAGCTTAAGATTCAGGATCAGGATAACCAGGACCAAGATAAGGACAAGGAGGAGGATCAGAAGGATAAAGAGCAGAATCAGGATCAGCAACAGAACCAGAATCAAAATCAGGATCAGAATCAAGACAAGCAGGATCAGCAGAATAACCAGCAGCAACAACCCAAGCCGCAGGATATCAATCAGCAGACAGCCGACCAGATTCTGAAAGCGATGGAGAACAAGGAGAACCAGACTCGTGCGCGTGTTGCCACCGGCAATCAGGGCGACAAGAGCAAGGGACGCAACCGTAACAATAAGAATTGGTAGAGATGAAAGCAACCGGACTTTGGATATTGCTGTTATTCCTGACGTTATTCTCACAGGCTGAAGCCCGTGAGAGTGGAGCCATGCCCTTCCTTCAGACAAGGCTTTCGCGCGACAAAATGACTGCAGGAGAGACGGCTATATATGAAGTGGTTCTCTTTACACCGGTTGCCAATGTTGACGGTGTTGATCAGATTGTCTATCCGCAATTCGAAGGAGCTGATGTAAGCCGCACCTCGGCCGACAATCGTCTGTCTCCGGTAGAGATAAATGGGAAGCAATATTATAAGGCTGTGATAGACCGTTATTTCCTTCGCTATCCTGACAATGGTAAGTTCAAGATACCGGGAGGACGCTATCGTCTTGGAGTCTTGCATCGTCAGGAATATTATGATCCGTTCTGGGGAAAGCAATACGGAAATGTGGTGGATGCCTTGGAACTACAGGCGCCGGCTACAGAGGTAAAGGTAGCAGCGTTGCCAAAGAAAGGTTGTCCGGAAGATTTTTCAGGAGCAGTAGGGGATTTCGAAATTTCAGTTGAATTCCCTGACGGCAATCTGAGAAGCGGAGAAGACGCGCTAATGTTTGTAACGATATCCGGCTCGGGAAGCCTTGACGGGGTCAAGTTGCCGGATTTGCCGGGCATGCTTCCCGACGGTTTGCAGTTTAAATCTATGACCGACAATATCGATCATTTCGTAAAAGATGGAGAGCTCGGCTCGGAAGTTGAGGTAGAATGTATGGTTATGCCGAAACATGAAGGCACTTTTACGATTGAGAATGTGAGATTCAGCTTTTTCAACAGCTCAACCGGAAAATATGAGACAATTACGGCCCCCGCTTTGGAGATAGAAGTTGGTGAGGGTTTGCCCGGTTCCGGAAAACCAAAGGTGATAATGGAGATATAGCCCTAAATGTATACCTGCTTAAAGAGTGGTATCTTTGGAAAATCTATATAGCCCGATAATGGATATAAAGAAAGATGAGACTACAAAAGAAACATATCCTTGCAATGCTGCTGACGTTCATTTTCTCAATGGCGGCAGAAGCGGCGGCCGTACGTCTTGATGTGTCGGCCGGAAGAGGACGTCGTGAGATTGGGGTTGGTGAACTTTTCTATATTACCTATGAGGTAAGCAATACGGAGAAGACACCGGATAAACCCACTTCGGTGCCCGGCGGAAAAGTTATGTACTTCGACCGCACAGGTCAAAGCTCAAGTTTTTCGAGTGTCAATGGTAAGACCACCCAGTCTTACAGTTACACCTACACCCTTACCGTAAGGGCGCAGACAGAGGGAACCTATACGTTTGGTCCGGTTACGGTTGATGGTGTCACCAGTAATACTGTAAGTTATACGATCGGGTCGGCACCGGCTCCGACAACTCCCGGGGCACCGGCCAATGGCAATCAGCAGTCAGACCCGGGGAGACACAACAGTGCCGACGGTCCGAAATTCATAGGCAAGGGTGACGGCAATCTCTATCTTAAGGCCAATGTAAGCAAGACCACAGCCTATGAGCAGGAGGCTTTGGTCTATACAGTGAAGCTCTACACCACATATGATGCCATCAAATTTATCGGTGCAACAGCCGCTCCGAAATTTGAGGGTTTTGTGGTGGAGGAATCGAAAGATATATCGAATCAACTTGAGTATGAGACAGTAGGAGGGAAGACTTACGCCACTGCCATCATAGCCCGCTATATCATTTTCCCGCAGATGGAGGGTGATCTAAAGGTGTTGGGCAATACCTACACAGTGAGTGTGGATGAGCGTGAATATTACCACGATCCCTTCTGGGGCAGTATGTCTGTGGCCAAGCCATTGCAGTTGAATGTCACTCCAAATGATCTCACCGTACATGTAAAGAGTCTCCCGTCACCTGTGCCGGCCAACTTCTCAGGAGGTGTAGGTAAATTTTCGATCAGTTCTAATCTACCCTCACAGACTTTCATGAGTAACCATGCCGCTTCGGTGGTCTATACAGTAAGTGGCACCGGTAATATAAAGTATGTGAAGCTTCCGGATCTGAACGCACTCTATCCTCCCCAACTTGAGGTTTACAGTCCGACTCCCGACTTGCAGACCACAGTAGGGCGCAGCAATGTAAGCGGAACCTCCAGATTCGACTATTCCTTTATGCCTCTTGAGGCCGGAAGCTTCAAGATTCCTGATGTAGAGCTTGTATATTTCAATCCGGAGAATGGACGCTATGAGACATCCGTTGCCCGAGGCTACGACATTACCGTAGAAAAAGGCAAAGGTTCGGAGAAGTCACAGACGAGAGGCAACATGTCATTTAATCCGACTCTCCTGCCGGTAAGGGGAGGGCTCGCTCCTATGCATACACCTTATGTAATGCGTTTCGGCTACTGGCTATTCTTCATTGTGCCCGTGATTCTGCTTTTGTGTGCTGTAGGTTACTATCGGGCCTATCTCAAGGCCAATGCCGACATGCTTGCCGTGAGGAGCCGCAAGGCCGACAAGATGGTACGCAAGCGTCTGCGCAAGGCCGGAGCATGCATGAAAAAAGGTGAGACCGATCGCTTCTATGATGAGATGCTTTCAGCTCTCTGGGGATATATGGGTGACAAACTCAAGATGCCACCCTCCGAACTCACCCGCCAGAACATAAGCGAGAAATTATCGGAGAGAGGTATTCCGGAGAATGTGGTTGCTCCCTTCATATCGCTTCTCGATGAATGTGAGTTTGCAAAATATGCACCGGCCGCTACAAAAGACAATATGCAACCTGTCTATGATCAGGGAGTGACGGTGATCAATTCACTTGAAGATTCATTCAAACAGCAAAAGAGTCAGAAAAATGAATGATACTAAAAGAATAAGCGAGATGCTGATGTCGGTAATTGTAGCGCTTGTCTTGTTTCTGCCATTCAGGGCAGCGGGACAAGCCACCCTTGCGGATGCCGACTCGGCATATAATTCCAAGGATTATGTAAAGGCCATAGAGCTTTATGAGTCTGTTGCCGACACCGTGGGTGTGTCAGCCCCATTGCTCTTCAATATGGGAAATGCCTATTATCAGGAGGGTAATTACGGGCAGGCCATGCTCTGCTATCTGAGAGCCAAACGCCTTGATCCCGGACAGCCCGAGCTGAATTCCAATCTCCGGTATCTGCGAAGCCGCATAGAGGATTCCAATAAAGCGGAGCAGAAAGGGAAGAGAATGAAGGTGACTCTTGACGAGCCATCCTTTTTCCAGAATATGCACACAGCGATAGCCGTAGAAACCTCTTCAAACTTATGGGCAGTGTGGGGAATTGTTTGTTTTCTCCTGTTCATAGGTGGGATCACGCTTTATATCTTCACACGCAGTGTGCTTCTTCGAAAGATAGGTTTCTTCGGAGGCATCATTACACTTGCTTGCACGATAGTGTTTGTATGTTTCGCAATAACCGGTGCAAGGGCGTCGGCTTCAAAGGAGCAGGGTGTAATCACTGCCTATAAGGTGTCGTTGCTTACCGAGCCGGGAAAGGAGAGCACCGGAAAGGAGGGTGTGCTCACCAAGGGCACCGAAGTAAGAATAGTTTCGGAAGAGACCGATGCGGAAGGGAATGTCACATGGTATAAGGTAAGACTCAATTCCGATTATTTAGGATGGGTGTCATCAGAAGATCTGGAGGTGATTTGATGGGAATAGTCGGGTCAAAAATTTGAATGAAATCAGACTACATTCGAATAAGTAAAAAGTTTAAATCCGACTATATGTTATTAAACATATTCAAAATTTCAGAAATTCTTGGTAGATTGCAAAAAAATGTCTAAATTAGCAATCGGAAATTAGAAATTATTCTACAAACCCAACAAAAAGTAATCGACGGTTACTTATAGTCAATCGTTTAAGTATAACCTCAAAAATACCATCTGCTATGAGCAAGACAATCACCTTCAACGAGCTTCGCAGACTCAAAGACAGTTTGCCTGACGGTTCAACCCATCGTATAGCCGACGAGCTGAACCTCACAGTACAGACAGTACGTAATTATTTCGGCGGTGTAAACTACCAGTTCGGCAAAAACGTCGGCATGCATATCGAACCGGGTCCGGACGGAGGTCTCGTAGTTCTTGACGACACTACCATCTATGATATGGCAGTAAAGATTCTTGAGGAGCAGAACCAGGCCAAGGCTTGAATTGTGCGATAGAAAAGAACCCATTCGTAAGAAAACACGGCGCCCCGGACACGTTTCCGGAGCGCCGCTTGACTATATATATATGACCGACGGCTCAGTAGAGCGGTGAGGGTGAGCTTCGCGGCTGTCGGGAAGAAAGTAGTAAAATATGATTTTTCCAAAAGATTTTGAAAATAAGATAGGTTTCACACCACTTCGTCAAATTCTTATAGAGAAGTGTGAGACTCGCCTCGGTAGGGAGGAGGCGGAGCGTATGGATTTCGTCACCGGATTCGAGGAGATAAGACGTCGTCTTGAATGTGTGGCTGAAATGCAGACGCTGCTGGGGTCTCCGGCTGATATGCCGGATGAGCGGATATATGACGTTGTGCCATGGCTTGGCGAGATAAAGGCGGCCGGCTCATTTATGCCGGCGGAACGACTCGGAAAACTTGCGGCCACTCTCCATACAATGAGTCAGGTGGGACGTTTTTTCGCCCGAAAAGATTCAGAGACAGGGAGCACACGCTATCCTTGGCTGAGTGATGAATTTGCCGCGTTGCCGGAATTTCCGGAGATAGAGCGTGAGATAGATCGTTGTATAGGGAAGTATGGAGAGGTTAAAGACAATGCTTCCCCGGGGTTGGCAGAGGTGCGCCGTGCAATTTCAGCCGCATCGGGATCTATGCAGAGAGCGATGCGCAGAGTGCTCGATAGAGCTGTGCAGGCTGGAATAGTAGACAAGGATGCGGCTCCATCCCTGCGCGACGGCCGTATGGTTATACCTGTGTCGGCTGCCCAGAAGAGGGGTATCAGCGGTATAGTGCATGATCAAAGCGCCACAGGAAAGACTGTTTTCATAGAACCGGCTGAGGTTGTTGAGGCCGGTAACCGTCTTCGGGAGCTTGAAATGGATGAGCGTCGTGAGATAGCCATAATCCTTACTGCCATTTCCAATCAGATAAGACCATATATAGAGGAGATTGTCGAGGGATGTAAGATTCTTGCACGTCTTGATTTTATCAAGGCAAAGGCTCGTTTTGCCGCCGACACCAATGGAGAGATGCCAAATATTGAACGTCAGCCTGAGATAGAATGGTATCACGCCATACATCCCGGATTGCTTATGACGTTGCGTCAGCAGGGAAAAACACCTGTAGCTCTCGACATCACGCTAAGTCAGGAGAAACGTATACTTATAATTTCCGGACCGAATGCCGGAGGTAAGTCAGTATGCCTTAAGACTGTTGCAGTGGTTCAGTATATGATGCAATGCGGCATGCTCCCAACCCTCTATTCAAATTCACATATGGGGATATTCTACAGTATCTTTATTGATATAGGCGATGAGCAATCAATAGAGAATGATCTGTCGACTTACTCATCACATCTTGCCAATATGAAATATTTCCTTCTGAACGCTAACAAGAAGACACTTATATTGGCCGATGAGATGGGTTCAGGCACTGAGCCTCAGATTGGTGGCGCACTTGCTCAATCCATTCTTACCGATTTAGGAAAGAGCGGCTGTATGGGTATAGTGACCACTCACTATCAGAATCTTAAGACTTTCGCTGATTCTGAACCGGGGTTTGTAAACGGAGCGATGTTATACGATCGTCAGCATCTGCGTCCTACATTCCAGCTATCTATCGGCAATCCCGGCAGTTCATTTGCTCTCGAGATTGCCCGAAATACCGGTCTTCCGAGAGATGTGATTGAGAGGGCCCGGGAGATAGTGGGAAGTGATTCTGTAGATATAGATAAATACCTTCTCGATATCCAACGCGACCGCCGATATTGGGC
>CAMWZE010000073.1 GCA_947178685.1 uncultured Porphyromonadaceae bacterium | reverse complement strand
CCTCTCTGCCGGTTGAGGATGCCGACAAGTTCTGCAAATGGTGTCTCGATGAGTTCGACCTTGACGGCGACACCATCTTCATGGCCCCGGCATCCGGTTTCTACACCACGCCGGGAGAGGGACGTAATCAGGTACGTCTGGCCTATGTACACAACATTGAATATCTGTCGCGTGCCATGGACGTGCTCGAAGCTGCCCTCGCCGCATATAACAACCTGTAACAACCTATAATCATCATGAAAAAACTTAGAAATCTAATTGCTGTCGTGGCCATGCTCTGCGCATTGCCACTTGGCGCACAGTCGCCCGCTGATGCCTGCACAAGCATTATGGTGGGTAGGAAAGCATCTGCCGACGGCTCGGTAATGACCAGCCATACATGCGATTCAAAATACCGCACATGGATGCAGTCAGTTGCCCCGAAAGATTATCCGCGTGACACCGTTGTGAGTGTCTATCGCGGGCGTATGCATACGGAATATCCCGGCAGTCTCGACGGAATGAAGGAGACCGGCCAGATTCCACAGGCACGCCACACCTATCGCTTCCTCGACACCGCATATCCTTGTCTCAACGAGAAGCAACTCGCTATTGGCGAGACCACTTATACCGGACGTGACACAATGGTCAACAAGGATGGCATGTTCATGATTGAGGAGCTTGAGAGAATAGTGCTTGAGCGTTGTTCCACAGCGCGCGAGGCCATTACTCTTATGGGTAAGCTCATTAAGGAGTATGGCTATGGCGACAGCGGGGAGTGCCTTACAATCGCCGATCCTAAGGAGGTGTGGATCTTTGAGGTTCAGGGAGAGGGTCCCGACAAGAAAGGTGGTGTCTGGGCCGCCGCGCGTATTCCTGACGATCATATCGCTGTCTCTGCCAACGTGAGCCGTATCGGTAAGATCGACTTCAAGGATAAGGAGAACTATATGTATTCCGATAATGTGAAGGATGTGGCCAAGAAGATGGGTCTGTGGGATGGCAAAGAGGAATTCTCTTTCTGGAAGGCCTACAGTGGCGGCAACTATTTTAAGGAACCGAAAAACTATAGTGTACGCGAGCTCTTCATTATGCAGCAACTTGCCCCTAATGCCGGATTCACCGCCGATATGGAGGAGCTTCCCTTGAGTGTGAAGCCGGAGAAGCCGGTGTCGGTCGACGAGGTGGCCCGTCTTTTGGGTTCTTATTACGAAGGCACACCGTTGAATCTCAGCGGGCGTCTCAAGGTGAAGAATCCCAAGAAGAAGAAGGATGATGGTCCTGAAGTGCCCGACAGCATCGTGAGCCCCTTTGCCAATCCTTGGATGCAGCCCGATGAGATAGCCGTATATGAGGCTTTGGGCGACAGCGCCATGCATAACATCCGCACAGTCAGTGTGCCCTGGTGCTCGTATTCCACCATCATACAGTGTCGCGACTGGCTTCCCGATGGCGTGGGAGGTGTGGCATGGATATGTCTCGATAATCCCGGTCAGTCACCCCGTTTCCCGGTGTTTGCCGGTGGCACGGATCTCCCCGATATGTTGAAAATATGTGGCCAGCACCGCACCCGTGATGATGCCGCTCTATGGCGTTTCCGTAAGCCCAATAAGCTTGCAACAGTGCGTTGGGGCGATGCCCGCAAGACTCTCGAGCCGGCACGCGATCACTTCCTTGCCAAGGGTAAGCGCGAGCTCCCGTTGATTGAGACTGAATACAAGAAGCTGATGGATGAGGGTAAAACCGAGGAGGCTGCCGCTTTGCTCACCGACTACACCCGCGATTTCTTCGGGGCTGCCGTCAACCGTTGGGATGAGCTTGGCAACGCTTACTGGACATCCCGTTGGAAAGGCTTCTGATTCCAAAAGAGAGGTTTGAATAATCCCCTTTCATAATTTGGATCATCCCCATTTCATTAAATAAAAAGATTGCCGCCAATCTGAGTTCGCAGATTGGCGGCAATCTTTTTTTGCTCTCCTTTGGTGGAGATTATCCTATCAAGAAGGCTACATGCTTATTTTCTCGTTGAGAATGAATCAGTTTTTGCTGAGGAGTGATTCGAGCTGCTGGCGCAGTTTGGGATCGGAGGGACGCTTTGCATAGCTCTCCACAATCTTCCCTTCACGGTCGAGGAGCATGATGCGGGGCACACTGTGGATGTTGAGTTGCTTCAACAGAGGCGATTTAAAACCGTCAGGCAGATTCACGCTCAACACTCCGGGAGTGTGGGGTTTCTCACGCATCATCTTCTCCCATTCGGCATAGAGCTCATCGCCCGTATCTACCGACAAGGAGATGAATTTCACACCTCGGCCGTCGAAATCTTCCGCCACTTTGTCGAAATATGGCATCTCGGCACGGCAGGGGGCACATCCCGTAAACCAGAAATCGACAATCACATAGTTTCCACGGAAGTCTGATAGATTATGCTCCTCCTTGTCCACAGTGTAGCACTTGAACTCCGGCATCGGGGTGCCTTTGACCACATTGGCTGTCTCCTCCACTTGACGAGCATACTGCTTTTCGAGCTCCGGCAACTCTGCTAAAGCCTCCGGAGTGGTTATGAGGGCCTTCACCGCCGGGAACTGAGCCTCGAAGTCGTTCAGATAATTACGCTTCAAGGTAAGCTTAAGCAGCTCCACGAGATATGCCGAGCGCACCTTGTCGTTGTCGATGTCGTTGGCGTAGATGGTCATATACCGATCGTTGTCCACCGGGAGCAGTCCGCGGCTCTCCTTTGCCTCAAGCGCACCGTTCACCACCGTAAACCATTTCGGCATCCTGAGAATCCTGTCATCGGTAAATTTCAGAGTGTCGAGGAAATCGTAGAAATTCTCACTCACCTCCACCTTTCTCCCGTCGGGACGGAATATCCTCGCCATATTCACCCCGTTGAACCTCTGGTTGAGGAAAACAAAGCGGTTGTAGAGCTTATGGGTAGCTATGAACTCCGGATCGAATCCTGCTCCCTCAAGCTTATTGTCGAGGGTGTCGATGGCTCTGAGATTGTAGTCAATCCACTCCTGCGAATAATTCTTTATCGACCTCGGAGTGCGGGCTATGTAGGGATTCTCACGTATGAACCGGTTCTCCTTCTCATTCGAGCCTGTCACGGTCACTCCATCTTTGGTGGCGGAGATTGTGATGTCGGCGCCCGGAGTTACATACACCGGCACAAATCCTCCGTCGCGAGCCATAAAACGGTAGTAGGCCGGAGCATTCCCGATTTTCACTACAGTGTCGTTGGCACGGATCTCTGTGAAATCTAAAGCCGATTCCGGTTGGAAGTAGATTTTATCTCCCGAGGTATTGGAGATCTTCACTGAAGCGGGTGTGGCTGCCAAGACAGAGGCGCCTATCAGCATCCCGAGTGAGAGGAGGGAGGTTTTGATGGTGAGACTTTTCATTTGCTATTCTGTTTAAGATCGCTGGTCTGTAATGCCTTTAGAGGGAAGGGGAAGGTGAGCAGGGTAGAGGTCGGGGAAAGTGTCAGCGTCTCCCCCTCAAACACCTTAGTCTGGGTTTCGTTAAACTCTGTTGCGAATCTGCGCAGATCGAAGAAACCGTTGTGGGTGAGGAAAAGCTCACGCTTACGCTCCTCGCGCACCATTCTGAGGGCCTCGGCTGCATCAGTGGTGGTCAGGCGCGTGTAGCGAGAGGTGATAAGGCGATGTGAGCGCAGAGTGTGGAGATAATCCATCGCTTTGGCAATGCTCGTGGCGTCGCCCTTTCTCGCGTAGCACTCGGCGAGCATGAGATACACCTCTGAAAGTTTCATTCCGCCCGGATTCCATTTTATACCCTGGCTCATGAAGCAACGGTCGCCGGCGGGAGCGGTGTCATGAGTAGCTTTATACTGTATGCAGAAAAGCTCACGCAGATCGGCATCGTCAAAGAGATCGAGCACAGCGGAGGTTACATACATCGGCATCGGATCGGCCATTGTGGTGCCGAACTGATAGAGGAGGTTCTCTCCGGAATCATAGTTGCGTTGCACACCGTTTTTCCAGATATTCTCGATGGTGGTGTTCACACCCATATATCTGGGGTCGTCGATAGCTCTGTCGGTGCCATATCCGGCCATAAGCTGAGGTGCGTAACGGTTGTAGTCGGTGTTCATATCCCAAAGCTCGTGGTGTCCCTCGGGAGCCTCAGCCAAAGCAGCCTCACAAGCCTCGATACATTTATCGAACTCTCTCTTGAATAGATGCACCTTCCCCTTCAGAGCCAAGCCGAATGTCTTGTCGGGGCGGAAGGCATTGAGAGCGGTGTGGGGGAGGTCGTCGATGGCATCATCTATATCCTGCTGGATGAAGCGGTAGGTGTAGCCCACGCTCTGCTGCACACCCTTCTCCTCGATGCTCGAAAACATCTTCTCTCTCACGATGATGCCGTTTGTCTGGTCGGCTGTGGCCGGATCATAAGGCTTGGCATATGTATTGATGAGGAAGAAATAGTTGTAGGCGCGCATAATCTTTGCCTGAGCCATAGCGAGAGCTTTGTCGGCGTCGTTCCCCTTCGAGTCGAGCACATTGCTTACAATCACGTTATAGTTTGTGATACGGTTGTAGCATTTGTTGTATAGCTCGTCTTCCACCGTCACGGCTGCGCGGTCGTAACTGTCGTCCCAGAGGTAGGCGGCCGAGCGCAAAGGAATAGTGTAGAGCTTCAGATCCTCTGCCTTATACCATGAGGATTCGTTGGCTATGTTCCAGCCGTAGCCATGGTCATATGTCGGGGAAACCTCCTCCAGAAGACCGAGATAGTCTTCGGTGCTCTCGAGCATCGTCTGGCCTTTGGGAGGGATGTCGAGATAGTTGTCGCACGATGTCATGAGCGGCATTGCCGATACCGTCAGGGCTGTGGCGTATAATATATTTCGGATATTCATTTTCTACGTGGTGTCGGTTGCTGGTTAAAGATTGAAGTCGATACCGAAGATGTAGGTCGGTGTCTGCTGATTGTTGCGGGAGCCGGAATTGGCGTTGAACGCCTCCGGATCGATGCCATGTTTGTTGGATGCCCAGTGGCAGATATTGTCAACCTGGAATCTCAGACGGGCCCCCTGGAGAACATGCGTCTTTCTGAGCAGCTGATTCGGGAAGTTGTAGCTCACGCCGATGTTGCGTAGCTTTATGAAAGATGCGCTCGCGGTGTTGGCGTCGGCATAGCGCCAGTGTTCGTTACGCTCGCCACTGTTGCCGTGGATTCCCATCACCGGAATATTGGTGTCGGTATTGGTCTCGGTCCAGCGGTCGGCTATTGCCTCGTTCACGCCCGCGTCGGTAAGTTTGTGGGCATTGTCGTAGAGAGTCGGCACATCCACACGGAGCGAGTGGCCTGCATAATACACCATCTTTGCGAACACCGAGAGGTCTTTCCAGCGGAAGTCGAGGTTGAGTGCGCCGTTCCATTTCGGGGTGAGCTGGCCCACACGCACCACAGCGCCGATGTTGCGCACAGGATTGATGGATACCACTTCCCCCTTCTCGTTATACACCGAGGGATTACCGTCGGCTGTGAGACCTGCATACTTGTAAGCATAGAGAGAATTGTAGGCATCACCCTGGAGATAATTTGAGGTAGGATAACGCATCATGTCGAGCGCGTCCGTGGGCTGATAGTCTATTTTCTCGATGGTGTTCTTGTTGTAGGCCGTAGAGAAGGATGTGGTGAACGAGAAGTCGCGGTTCCTGATCCAGTCGTAGCTGAGGAGGAATTCCACACCCACATTCTTCATTGAGCCGTTGTTGGCACGGGCCATACCGTTGAAGCCGAGCGAGGGGTCGATGCTCTTGTTCACGAGCAGATCTGAGCTATACTTGTGATAGAAATCGATCGTGGCGTTGAAGCGGTTGAAGAGCATGAAGTCGAGTCCGGCGTTGAACGTGGCGGTCTTCTCCCAACGGAGGGAGCTGTTGGGGGGCGACACGATTATACTCATCGGGCCGTTGGAATAGAACGATGTGCCGAACGAGGCAAGCAGGTAGGGTGATGAGCTCTGGTCTACCATACCGGTGATACCGTATGTGGCACGCAGTTTAAGACGGTCGATCCATGTGAGGTTGCGCATGAACTTCTCCTGTTCGATATTCCAGCTCGCACCCACCGACCATAGAGGACGGTAGCGGTATTTGGGATCGCTTCCGAAGAGGTCAGCCTGCTCCACACGTACGCTAGCGTTTACAGAGTAGCGGCCGTCATATACATATCCGGCGTTGAGATAAGCCGACACATAACGGTGTTTCACCTCTGCCATGGAGAGATTCTCAGCCTTTGTGCGTGAATTGGCATAGAGCTGTCCCACCACTCCGGTCTGCGAGAGAGTGAGCCAGTCCACCTGTGAATAAGTGAGTCTCTGCGCGTCATAGCCGTAACGCTCTCCCAGATGGTAGTCGCTCTTGTCTTCGCGGGCCTCGGCACCGATAAGCGCGGCTACATCGTGTTTGTCGGCGAATGTATTGCGATAATTAAGCTGTGCGCGGAGGTTATAGTTGTCGTAGTTGGTGTCGCGGAAGAGCTGGTGGCCACCCTGTGGGATATTATAGATGAAACCGCCGCGCGTGTTGGTCGAGGCAAACTCATTTATCATGGAGCGCATCATGTAGGAATCTGCCTCGTCATACTCCTTGCCGGAGACCTTACGCTTCTCATACTGTCCTTTCAGCTCAAGGTCGAATCCTGATGTAAGGTCGAAGTTGGCTTGAAGGAAGTATTTCATATAGAGGTCATCGGTCTTGTAGCGGTTATGGTCAGATTCCTCGATGGCGTTATATCCCATGAAGTTCAATCCTTCGGTAGCGTTCACCTGTTCCGCGAGCACCTGATTATAGAGATAACGGTAGGCATGGTTGCCGTCGGCGTCGAGGAGAGTGTCGTAAGGCATTGCCGCCGCATATCCGAGTCCGGAAGCCTGTGTGAAATCAGTCTTCTTCAGGTTGAGGTTGGCTCCTAAGATGAGTTTCATCCAGGAGGTAACCTTCAGGTCATTTCTCAGATAGAACGAGAGACGGTCGTCATGATTGAATTTGGTGTGGCTACCCATCTTCTCATATCGCAGGGCGGCATAGAAATTATATTTCTCGCTTCCGGCATTGAGAGTGATGTTGTAGTCTTGTGTAAGGCTGTTCTGCATCAGCAGACGCTGATATTCACGTCGGTAGTCGTTGCGGCGCTGCGCGTTGAGCCCGGCTTCCA
>CAMWZE010000072.1 GCA_947178685.1 uncultured Porphyromonadaceae bacterium | reverse complement strand
CGCATATATATTGCAAAATTAATAATAAAATTTTAACAAGCGTCGTTTTAATTGTTAAAATTACACTCTTGCAATGTTAAATTTAAGAAAATAATTTGCCATATCGGCCGGTATGGTAATCATACATAAGGTAGGATTTCTGTCAATAATGGGTTAAAATGCTGATAATACTCGTATTATCAGTATTTTAACCAGGTAATGAGAGATGCCTTATCCCTATACCGGTGTGGCTTCTTCCATTGCAGAGAGTATCTCCAACGCATCGCTTACGGATGCCACCTTTGAGATTAGTATGGAGCGTTTACCCTTTATGTCGCGCAGTTCGCAACGCATAGGATTCTTCTGCAGATAGGAGAGCACACGTCCGAAGGCCGCACTGTTATAGTAGGCCTTGTTATCGTCGCCCACAAAGTAGAGACGCATCTTGCCACCTTTGAGTGCCAGACGCTCTATGCCGAGACGTCGGGCGGCCATGCGGAGCGGCACAACTTTTATAAGCTCTTCCGATATGCGTGGTATCACGCCGAAACGGTCACGCAGTTGGGCGCGGAACTGTTCAATCTGCTCGGGCCGCTCCATATTGTCGAGTTGCTGATACAGGCTGATACGCTCGCTCTCCTGTGGAACATAGTCGGGGGGAAGACGAAGCTCAAGGTCGCTCTCTATCGTACAGTCGGCCACAAATTCCTCCTCCTTTCCCGGAGCAAGATCTTCGAACGTATCAGCAAATTCCTCAGTCTTTAGCTCTATCACCGATTCCTTCAATATCTTCTGATATGCCTCGTAGCCCAGGTCGGCTATGAAACCGCTCTGCTCGGCTCCGAGCAGATTGCCGGCTCCACGGATGTCAAGATCCTGCATGGCTATGTGGATGCCGCTGCCGAGATCGCTGAAATTCTCAATGGCCTGAAGGCGACGGCGAGCCACCGGTGTGAGAGGATTGCCGGGGGGAACAAGAAGATAGCAGAAGGCTTTCTTATTGTTGCGGCCCACACGCCCGCGGAGCTGATGAAGCTCGCTCAGTCCGAAGTTTTGTGCGTTGTTGATGAGTATGGTGTTCACGTTCGGCATGTCAATGCCGTTCTCCACGATGGTAGTGGAGAGGAGCACATCATAGTCGTGTGCCGCGAAGTCTATGATCGCTTTCTCCAATTTCTCGGGAGGCATCTGGCCGTGAGCCTTTATAACCCTGATTCCCGGCACGAGGCGGCGTAGGGTATTCTCGATTGTGTCGAGATTCTCGATACGGTTTGAGATAAAGAATATCTGTCCGTTACGGCTTAGTTCGAATTCCACGGCCTCCTTTATGACATCGTCGTCGAAGGTCGACACGTTGGTCACGATAGGCTGCCGGTTGGCCGGTGGGGTATTGAGCGACGACAGGTCGCGTGCCCCCATAAGGGAGAACTGCAGTGTGCGCGGTATGGGCGTGGCGCTCATGGTGAGTGTGTCTACGTTCACTTTCAGCTGTTTAAGCTTTTCTTTAACAGCCACGCCGAATTTCTGCTCCTCATCTACTATAAGGAGGCCGAGGTCTTTGAATTTCACACCCTTTCCAATGAGTTTGTGAGTGCCTATGAGGATGTCAACCTTTCCCTGTTCAAGATCGGCGAGAATCTGTTTCACCTCTTTCGGTTTTTTTGCGCGTGAGATGAATTCCACTCTCACGGGGAGATCCTTAAGTCGCTCGGAGAAGGTGTGGTAATGTTGCATTGCGAGCACCGTAGTGGGCACGAGCACAGCCGTCTGCTTGGAGTCGGCGGCGGCTTTGAAGGCGGCACGTATAGCAATCTCCGTTTTTCCGAATCCTACGTCTCCGCAGATAAGACGGTCCATAGGCCGGGGCGATTCCATATCGGCTTTCACATCCTGCGTGGCCTTTAGCTGGTCGGGGGTGTCTTCATATATAAAGCTTGCCTCCAGTTCATGTTGGAGGTAGGAGTCGGGAGCATATGCATGGCCCTTCTCCTGACGGCGCGCGGCATACAGACGTATAAGGTCGCGCGCTATATCCTTCATCTTCGTCTTTGTCTTATCCTTCAGCTTCTGCCATGCTCCTCCGCCAAGTTTGCTTATCTTCGGAGGTATGCCCTCTTTTCCACGATATTTGGAGAGCTTGTGCAGAGCATGTATGCTCACCAGTACTATATCATCGTTCTGGAAGAGGAGTTTTATCATCTCCTGAGGATGGCCGTTGGCATCAGTCTTCACAAGGCCGCCGAATTTAGCTATGCCATGGTCTATATGCACGATGTAGTCGCCGGCCTCAATCTGTTGCAGCTCCTTGAGACTCAAAGCCAATTTGCCACCTCGCGCACGGTCGCTCTTCAGATTGTATTTGTGGAAACGGTCAAAGATCTGGTGGTCGGTGAAGAAGCATATCTTCTGCTGATGGTCGGCGAAACCCTCGTGGATGGTATGGTCAACCGGAGTGAACTTGATTTTGTCACCTCTGTCTTCGAATATATCCTTCAGACGCTGGTTCTGATAGGGAGTGTCGCTAAGGATGAGCAGCTGATAGCCTTGTGCGAGGAAATTGGTGAAGGATTCTGCGATCAGATTGAAATTTTTATGGTAGATGCTCTGCAGCGATACATTGAACTCCATCTCGGCATCGGCATGGAATGTTGACACGGCATCAGCGGCCGCTCCGAACTCCACTACCTTCATCGAGGCGAATGTCTGCATGAAGCGATCCGGATTTACCACCCTTTTCATAGCATCCGGATCTCCCTCACCGGTGACGCTCACGGCATCGGAAACAGTCTCTCCGGCTATCGAGCGTATCCGGCTTTCAAGCCATGATGCCGACTGGCAGAGCACCGGAGTGTTCTTACCGGCAAATTCAAGGAGCGATATGCCGTCGGCGCTCTCCTTTGTATCGGCCGGAACAATCGAGACTGCATCGAGACGTTTCTCGGAGAGCTGTGTCTCGACATTGAAGGCACGGATGGAGTCGATTTCATCATCGAAATAATCTATGCGGTAGGGGAGTTCTCCGGAGAAGGAGTAGACGTCAAGGATTGAGCCGCGCACGGCAAACTGTCCCGGCTCATACACATAGTCGGTCTCCTTGAAACCAAGTTCGCGCAGACGCACTTTTACATCGCTCATTATACTTTTGCATCCGGTCTTCAGATCGAGGGTATTGTCTGAGAGTTTCTGCGGGGATGGCACTTTCTCAGCCAAAGCCTCCGGACATGTCACCACCCATATCGGATGGTCTTTCCGGCGCCAGGCATCGAGAGTCTCCGTGCGCAGGATTTGCGATGGAGGGTCAATCTGGCCATATTTGATGTCGCGGCGGTATCCGCTGGGGAATATGGCCACTTTGCTTTCACCCACCGTGCGGCAAAGGTCGTGGTAGATGTAGCCGGCTGTGTCGAGATCATCGGCCACTATAATATAAGGAGTCTTTTTAGCGGGGAGTTGAGAGAAAAGGAGCGCCGCAGCGCTCCCTTTTAGTCCTTTTAAAGAAATACGGCTTGCCTTCCTGTCGTCGATGAGTGCGGAAAGAGCCTTTATCCGTGCCGGTGTGGCGAAGAGTGTGGCGGCTTCCTGCAGATTCAGCGTGTCTTGGATTTAGCGGGTGCTGATTTGGCGGCGGTCTTTCCATTTACGGAGCTGCCTGTTCCGAGTATGGAATTCAACCGCGCCTTGTCGGAGAGAATATCGATTGCCTCCTTGAGAGCCGGGTCGCTCTTGAGATCTTGTATAAGCTTACCCTTGTCGAAGTAATAACGCTGTGCTATCTCGGCTCCGAGATACTCGCTTATCTCCTTGCGCTTGTTGTCGAGGTCGTGGTTGAGGTTGTGGGTGAGTAGGGGGGTGAGTGTCTCCATCACCGCTTTTGTCTCCTCGGTCATATAACCTTCGGTTTCGGCGGTGGTCTTCAGCTGGGTGAGTATCTCCTCGCATACCTTGTCATATTTCAGGCGCGTGGGGTCGATGCTCTTTTTGAAGTCATCATATATCTCATCGGTCACCTCAAAGCTCCATGCGTCGGGTATTGATTCATGTGTGTTGGCATATCGGTTGGCGAAGTCATACATGAAATTATCGCGCACGAGATTATAGGTGAGACGGCTCACTTGTCCCCAGTCGGTATTTACGTCAGGAGTCAGTCCGCCGCCATCGCGCACTTCACGTCCGTGAAGCGTCTTGTAGACGTTGGTCAGAGAGTCGGGTGTACGGGCCACGGTTCCATCGGGATTCCGGTGGGAATAGTCGAGTGCCTGGATAAGGCGTCCGGAGGGTATGTAGTATTTTGCAGTTGTCACTTTCAGCAGGCCGTCGTAGGGGAGCTGGAGCGTACCCTGCACCAGGCCCTTGCCGAAACTCCGGGAGCCGATCAATACAGCGCGGTCAAGATCTTGTAGAGAGCCGGCTGTAATCTCCGAGGCTGAAGCCGAACCGCCGTCGATAAGGACAGCGAGCGGGATATCGGGGAAGATAGGGGTATGGGTGGTTTTATAGATCTTCTCTGTAGAGGCATCCCGGCCGCGAGTGCGGAGCACCTCCGTACCCTTTGGCACGAAATTACCCACGATATCCACAGCCTGTTCAAGCAGACCACCTCCGTTGCCACGCAGGTCGAGCACAATTTGGGTTACCGAAGGGTCGGCCTTGAACGCCTCCAGAGCCTCGCGCACCTCGCGTCCGCTCTTGTCGATAAACGACACGAGACGTATATAGCCGGTATTGCCCTTCTCACCCTCTATCTTTCCCCAGTATGGCACGGTAGGCTCACCAAGTTTTGAGCGCACCATCTCGAAAGTAAGTATTGAGTCGGTGACGTAAGGACGGTTCACGGTGACAGTCACCGGGGTGCCTGCCTGCCCGCGAAGATATTTCGTGACATCGGCTGACCCCATGTGGGATGTGTCGACCGAATCCACCCGGATTATCTTGTCGCCGGAGCGGAGTCCGGCAGTGGCTGCCGGTGCTCCCTCCATAGGTGATGATATGTAGGATGAACCGTCGCGTTCCATTATGAAGCTTCCTATGCCGCCGTAGTCATATTGGCCTGTGGTCATCATTGTGAGGTTGGCCTTGTCGTCGGCGTCATAATACTCCGTGTAGGGATCAACGGTTGAGAGAAACGCGCCGATAGCTGCTTGGAATGCCTCTTTCGGACGTATGGTGTCTACATAATTCATCTCCAGCTCCTTCACGATGGAGTTGAATGTGGTGAGGTTGCGGGCCACGGTGGCGTCATGGCTCGATGAAGGCTCTACGGCCATTGCAGTGGTGGCCGCGGCTATTGGCATGGAGAGTAAGAGGTGGTATAATTTCATTTTCAAATTTTAGAGAGGATGTGTCGGCAATTCTATTACCGCGATAAAGCCATCCTACGGTTTAGCATATTAACGCTTTACGGTAAGACTAAGTTTAGACTATACGGCAACGTCTCGGTTTAACCGCATCCTATGTTCAGTTTTGGGCTTTTTGCTGATGTTCCACAGGGGGATAATCTACTGTGAAATGAAGTCCCCGGCTCTCCTTGCGTTCGCGTGCCTGGCGCATTATCAGATACGCCACATTTATCATGTTGCGCAGCTCGCAGAGCTCCCGGCTCGGTTTGCTCACTTTGAAGAGCTTCTCGGTCTCCTCATACAGGATGTCGAGGCGGTTCCATGCACGGTCGAGCCTGAGATCGCTGCGCACTATGCCGACATAGTATCCCATTATCTGGTTTACCTCCTTGGCGCTCTGTGTGATTAGCACCATCTCCTCGGGATGGGCCGTACCTTCGTCGTTCCATTCCGGCACATCGTTGCGGAAGTCGTAGCCTTTTACGGCTTCCACGGCATGTCTGGCGGCGGCATCGGCATATACCACAGCTTCTATCAGGGAATTGCTGGCGAGACGATTGCCACCGTGTAGCCCTGTGCAGCTACATTCGCCCACGGCATATAGTCTTTTGATGGACGACTCACCGTTGAGGTCGACCTTAATGCCGCCACACAGGTAGTGGGCGGCCGGAGCCACAGGAATGAAATCTTTGGTTATGTCTATGCCTAATGACAGGCATTTCTCGTAGATGTTGGGGAAATGCCGGCGCGTTTCCTCCGGATCCTTATGGGTGACGTCGAGATAGACGTGATCGGTGCCCTGTTGTTTCATTTCAGAGTCGATGGCACGTGCCACGATATCGCGGGGTGCCAATGACAGACGTGGATCATACTTGTGCATGAATTCCTCGCCGTCAAGATTGCGGAGCACTGCTCCGTAGCCTCTCATTGCCTCGGTGATAAGGAAAGAGGGACGGTCGCCCGGATGATACAGGGCAGTGGGGTGGAACTGTATGAATTCCATATCCTGCACGGTTCCCTTTGCACGATACACCATGGCTATGCCGTCGCCTGTAGCAATAAGGGGATTGGTGGTGGTGGTGTATACGGCACCGACGCCACCGGTGGCCATTACAGTTGCCTTGGCAAGGAATGTGTCGGTGCGTCCGGTAGCCTCGTCGAGCACATAAGCACCATAACATGTGATGTCGGGAGTGCGTCGTGTCACGATTTTTCCGAGATGGTGCTGGGTGATTATCTCGAGGGCGAAATGATTTTCAAATATATCGATGTTCGGGTTCTGCCGCAGAGTGTCGGCGAGACTTGTCTGTATCTCCGCGCCTGTGTTGTCGGCATGGTGAAGTATTCTGAATTCGGAGTGTCCCCCTTCACGGTGAAGGTCGAAATTTCCATCCTCTTTCTTATCGAAGTTTACACCCCAGTTTATAAGAGCCTTTATCTGTTCGGGAGCATTAGTCACCACCTTCTCCACAGCAGCAGGGTCGGAGAGCCAGTCACCGGCAATCATGGTGTCGTTGATGTGTTTTTCGAAGTTGTCTACTTCGAGATTGGTCACGCTTGCCACTCCACCCTGAGCCAGGAAAGTATTTGCCTCCTCAAGGGTGGTCTTGCAGATCAGGGCCACCCGTCCGTGTTTCGCGGCCTTGAGTGCGAAACTCATTCCGGCGATTCCGCCGCCGATCACGAGATAATCATATCTATAGACCATAAGAATGTGTCACAAATTAATTAATATATTCCTTGTCGCCCTCTGCGGCGATCTTTCAAGCCGTTTTCCGTTATAATTAAGTTCTTTACACCCATAAAACGCCTTGAAATCTCATCCGTAATCTCATCCGTATGTGTCACCGATCAATCACATCATTAATTTATGACACATACATTTGCAAAATTAACAAAAATAATCGGATTTTATAAGTAGCTGCGTATAATTAATGTCATAATGGATGCGAAATCCTGCGTATGAGATCTGCATCGCTTTTGAAGGAGTAATCTACTG
>CAMWZE010000071.1 GCA_947178685.1 uncultured Porphyromonadaceae bacterium | reverse complement strand
CTACTCGACCGTAATGCCACTGTCACCACCGCCCACAGCCGCACCAAAGATCTCGCCAAAGTAGCCTCAGAGGCTGATATCCTCGTAGTGGCTATCGGACGCCCGAAGTTCGTCACTGCCGACATGGTGGGCGAAGGGGCAGCCGTAATCGACGTAGGCGTGAACCGTGATCCAGAAACCGGCAAGCTCTGCGGCGATGTTGACTATGCAGCCGTGTGCGATAAAGCTTCAGTCATCACTCCCGTGCCGGGCGGCGTAGGGCCTATGACCCGTGCATGCCTTATGGAGAACACACTCGAGTGTTTCCTCCGCAAGATGGAGAAGAATGCCTGAATATCTTTTACAAATTCAAAAATCCTGAAATCATGATAGAGAGATACGGAAGAGACGTAATGCGCGAAGTCTGGACCGAAGAGAATAAATTTCGCGCTTATCTCAAGGTAGAGCTCCTTGCCGCTGAGGCCTGGAGAGAATTAGGCGTTGTCCCCGCTGAGGATGTGGAGAAACTAAACGCCAACGCCACTTTCAATATTGACCGAATCAAGGAGATCGAGCTCCAGACACGCCATGACATCGTGGCATTCACTCGCACCGTCAGCGAATCGCTCGGCGAGGAGCGCAAATGGGTGCACTACGGACTCACCTCGACCGACGTGGTAGACACTGCCAACGGCTACATCTTCAAGCAGGCCAACGAGATCCTTCTCAAAGATATCGAAGAGTATATCGAGGTGCTCAGAAAGCAGGCAATCCGTTTCAAGAATCTCCCCTGCATCGGCCGCACACATGGCATCCATGCCGACATCACTTCGTTCGGTCTGAAATGGGTGCTCTGGTTTGCCGAGATGAAGCGCAATCTCGTGCGTTTCAAGGAGGCCGCCAAGGGTGTGGAGGTTGGTAAGATCAGCGGTGCTGTAGGCAATTTCGCCAACATTCCTCCTTTCGTACAGGATTATGTATGCGAGAAGCTCGGTATTGCAAGCTCCGACGTAAGCACCCAGGTGATCCAGCGCGACCGTCACGCCTACTATATGGCCACTCTCGCCCTTATCGGCGCAAGCCTTGAGCAGATGGCTCTTGAGGTTCGTAACCTCCAGCGCACTGAGGTGCATGAGGTGGAGGAGGCGTTTGGCAAAGGCCAGAAGGGCTCTTCCGCAATGCCTCACAAGCGCAACCCCATCAGCAGCGAGAACATCTGCGGATGTGCCCGTGTGCTGCGTGGCTACATGGTGACCGCATATGAGAACGTAGCCCTCTGGCACGAGCGCGACATCTCCCACTCTGCCACTGAGCGTATCATCATGCCTGATGCCACAATCCTGCTCGACTATATGCTCAACCGCATGAAGGGTATCCTCGAGAATCTCGTGATCTTCGAAGACCAGATGAAGGCCAACATCTATCGCACCAACGGCGTGATCTTCGCACAGCGTGTGATGAACGCTCTCATCGACAAGGGCTTCGTGCGTGAGAAAGCTTATGACACTGTTCAGCCTATCGCAATGAAGGCTATGAGCATCGGGGCATCCTATCAGGATCTCCTGAAGCAGGATCCCACAGTGATGGAAATGCTCACCGAGGAGGAACTCGACAACTGCTTCACCCTCGACTACTACTTCAAGAATGTAGACCACATCTATAAACGTAATAAAATCGAAGAATAATGTCGGAAAGATTAGTTGTCATCGGCTCCCAATGGGGCGATGAGGGTAAAGGTAAAATTACCGACTATTTTGCATGTCGCGCCGACATGGTGGTGCGCTATCAGGGTGGCAACAATGCTGGACACAGCGTGATGTTCAACGGCCACAAGTATTCTCTCCAGAGCATACCCTCCGGCATCTTCAACCCCAAGACGGTGAACGTCATGGCCAACGGCATGGTGGTGAACCCGGAATCAGTACTCGTTGAGCTCGACCGTCTGCATCAGCAGGGGATCACCGACTATCAGCTCTATATCTCCGACCGTGCGGCTATGGTGATGCCTTGGCATTCCGCACTCGACGGCGCTTATGAGAGCCTGAAGGGTGGCAAGCTCATCGGCACGACAAAGAAAGGTATCGGACCGGCTTACAGCGACAAATACAGCCGCACCGGTCTGCGCATGGGCGACCTTCTGGAACCGGAATACTTCGCTGAGCGTCTGCAAGCGGCCATCGACGAGAAGAACATGGAGCTCAAGATGCTCGGTCTTCCCACTTACGACTTCAAGGAGGTATACGACCGCTACATGGAGATCGCCGCTATTCTCGGACCTCGCATCGTCGACACTTCCGACCTTATCAACAAGGCTCTCCGCACTCCCGATAAGAAGATCCTTTTCGAAGGAGCACAAGGCATGATGCTCTGCATCGACCATGGCACATATCCCTTCGTAACCTCATCCACACCCTCTTCGGCCAGCGTGCCTGTCGGCGCAGGTATCTCTCCGAAGTGGATCGACAATGTGGTTGGTGTAGCCAAAGCATATTGCACTCGTGTTGGCGAAGGTCCCTTCCCCACCGAGCTTCATGACCATATCGCCCACGAGATCCGTGAGCGCGGACATGAATATGGCACCGTCACCGGACGTCCCCGTCGTGTGGGTTGGTTCGACGCCGTTGTGGCACGCTACACGAGCCGCCTCGCCGGTATCGACAACTGGGCGCTCATGCTCTTCGATGTGCTCTCGGGCCTCGACAAAGTAAAGATCTGCACCCACTACGAACTCGACGGCAAGACCATCGACACCCCACCCTCCACAATCTCCACGCTTGCTCGCTGCAAGCCCGTATATATCGAGATGGAGGGCTGGAAAGAGGATATCACCGGCATCAAGAGTTTCGATGAGCTTCCCGAGGCTGCCAAGGCATATGTAAGGAAAATCGAGGAGCTCACCGAGGTGCCCGTAGGTGTCATCTCCGTTGGTCCCGACCGTACACAGACCGTAATCTTATCAGAAAAACTCAAAAATTTCTAACCGAACAACTATGTCATTCTTAACTGAAAAAGTGAACGAGGAAGGCATGACCTTCGACGATGTCCTCCTTGTGCCGGCCTATTCAGAGGTTACACCCAATATGGTGGAGGTGAAGACCCGTTTCTCACGCAACATCACTCTTAACATCCCGGTGGTCTCTGCCGCTATGGACACTGTCACCGAGGCTGCCATGGCCATCGCCATCGCGCGTCAGGGCGGCATCGGCGTAATTCATAAGAATATGCCCATCGATGTGCAGGCTGCAATGGTGAGAAAGGTGAAACGCGCCGAGAGCGGCATGATCTTCGATCCTGTCACCATCACACCCGACCAGACTGTGGGCGATGCTCAGCGCATGATGCACGAGAACCATATCGGCGGCATACCTGTAGTTGACGAGGAGGGTAAACTTGTGGGTATCGTCACAAACCGCGACCTTCGTTTCCAGACAGAGTCTGAGCTTAAGATCTCGGAAGTGATGACCAAAGAGAATATCATCACCACCACAAATCCCGATCTTGCCGAGGCATCCCAGATTCTTCTTCGCCATAAGATCGAGAAGCTCCCTGTGGTCGACAAAGACAATAAGCTCGTCGGACTTATCACTTACCGCGACATCACCAAGATTCAGGATTATCCCAATGCCTGCAAAGACAGCAAAGGCCGTCTCCGTGTGGCCGGCGGCGTGGGTGTCACCAGCGACACTCTCAAGCGTGTGGAGGCTTTGGTTAACGCCGGAGTGGATGCCGTAGTGATCGACACTGCCCATGGCCACTCTGCCAATGTGGTCAACACCTTGAAGGCTGTCAAAGCTAATTTCCCGGAGATTGACGTGCTTGTAGGTAATATCGCTACCGCTGAAGCTGCCGAATATCTCATCGCCAACGGTGCCGACGGCATCAAGGTGGGCATCGGCCCCGGCTCTATCTGCACCACCCGTATCGTGGCCGGTGTCGGTGTGCCTCAGCTCAGTGCAATCTTCAACTGTGCCAAAGTGGCCCACAGTCATGACATTCCCGTAATCGGTGACGGTGGTCTTCGCTATTCAGGCGATGTGGTGAAAGCTATCGCTGCCGGTGCCGACTGCGTTATGATGGGCTCTATGCTCGCCGGCACAGAGGAATCGCCCGGTGAGACCATCATCTATAACGGACGTAAATTCAAGGCTTACCGTGGCATGGGTTCCATCGAGGCTATGGAGGCTGGTTCCAAAGACCGTTACTTCCAGAGCGGCACCAACGATTCCAGCAAGTTTGTGCCGGAGGGAATCGTGGCCCGTGTGCCCTACAAAGGCACCCTCGCAGAGACTATATATCAGCTTCTCGGCGGTCTCCGTTCCGGCATGGGCTATTGTGGCGCCAAGGATATCGACGCGCTTCATAACGCCCGCTTCGTGAGAATAACATCGGCTGGTGTGATCGAGAATCACCCTCATGACGTGACAATCACCAAAGAGGCTCCCAACTACTCTCGTGCCGAATAATTCATCAACCAAGACAAAATGGAAAAGATAATAATACTGGATTTCGGTTCTCAGTACACTCAGCTCATCGCACGTCGTGTGCGTGAGCTCTGTGTCTACTGCGAGATCCATCCTTTCAACAAGATCCCCGAGCTCGGCGAAGATGTGAAGGGCGTGATCCTTTCCGGCTCACCCTCTTCCGTGCGCGATGCCGACGCTCCCAAACCCGACCTGAGCGGTATAAAGGGTAAGTTCCCGCTGCTCGGCGTGTGCTACGGAGCCCAGCTTCTCGCCAACGAATATGGTGGCGAGGTGGAGGGCGCTCCCTCGCGTGAATATGGTCGTGCCATGCTCACTGTGGTCGACAAGCTTGATCCTCTCATGCTTAATGTCCCCTCCCCCTCTCAGGTGTGGATGAGCCATGGCGACACCATCACCCGTCTTCCCGAAAACTATCACATCATCGGCTCTACCGAGAATGTGAAGGCAGCCGCTTACCACGTTGAGGATGAGAAGACCTGGGGCATACAGTTCCATCCCGAGGTTTATCACTCCACCGACGGCAAGCAGATTCTCGCCAACTTCGTGCTCGGCATATGCGGTTGCGCCGGCGACTGGAGCCCGGCATCATTCATCGATACCACTGTGGCTGAACTCAAGGAGAAACTCGGCGACGACCGTGTCATCCTCGGTCTTTCAGGTGGTGTCGACTCATCGGTAGCTGCTATGTTGCTTCACAAAGCGATCGGCGACCGTCTCACTTGTATCTTTGTCAACAACGGTCTGCTCCGCAAGAATGAGTTTGACGATGTGCTCGACTCTTACAAGCATATGGGTCTCAACGTAATCGGTGTGGATGCCAGCGAGCGTTTCTACAACGACCTCAAGGGTGTCACCGATCCTGAGCAGAAGCGTAAGATTATCGGCCGCGATTTCGTGGAGGTGTTCAATGCAGAGGCCAAGAAGATAGATGGAGCACGTTGGCTCGGTCAGGGCACCATCTATCCCGACGTGATCGAGAGCTGTTCTGTAAAGGGACCATCAGCCACAATCAAGAGCCACCACAACGTAGGTGGACTTCCGAAGGAGATGAACCTCAAGATTGTTGAGCCGCTCCGCCTCCTCTTTAAAGATGAGGTGCGTCGTGTGGGTAAAGCCATGGATATGGATCAGCGCCTTCTCGGTCGTCACCCCTTCCCCGGTCCCGGTCTTGGCATCCGTATTCTCGGAGAGGTAACTCCGGAGAAGGTACGCATCCTTCAGGAGGCCGACGCCATCTTCATCAACGGTCTCCGTGAGGCCGGTCTTTACGACCAGGTATGGCAGGCAGGAGTGATGCTTCTTCCCGTGCAAAGTGTAGGCGTTATGGGTGATGAGCGCACCTATGAGAACTGTGTGGCTCTGCGTGCGGTGGTTTCCACCGATGGCATGACCGCCGACTGGGTACATCTCCCCTACGAATTCCTCGCTAACGTGAGCAACGAGATCATCAACAAGGTGCGTGGCGTAAACCGCGTAGTCTACGATATCTCCTCCAAGCCACCGGCCACAATCGAATGGGAGTAAAACACTCTCTTTAGAATGATCAACATAACTACAGTATAAAAGATAAGCAGACGAAATGAAAAATCGTCTGCTTATTTTTATACTAAGTAGCTGCGGATAATTAATGTCATAATGGATGCGAAATTCTACGGATGAGATCTGCATCGGATTTGAAGGAGTAATGTACTGACATTATGACTGAAAAGCCGAGGCGGAGATCGCCGTAGAATGTAGTAGACATATGAGCATTAATTGTTCGTAGCTACTTATAGTAGTTACGAAGTAATAGTCCTTTTAAGAGTTCTCTCAGCCTCACTCAAAATGAAGATTCTGAAAATTATTTTTTAGAAGCCATGCAGTATTTTGATAATATCCGTATCTACATTAAGGCGGACTGAAAACCGTAGAGAAACATATACCGGAAACTTAACGATAATGAAGATATCGCTGGAAATAGACAACCGAAGTCTCGTAGAGGAATGTCTCAAAGGAGATAAGGAGGCTCTTAACCTCTTCTATCTTCGCTTCGCTCCCCGTATGCAGGGAGTGATAAGGCGATATGTGCATGATTCTAAAGATGCGGAAGATATTCTCCATGATGGTTTTATTGTGGCCTTCACCAGGCTTAAATCTCTGCGCGACCGGGAAAGAGTCGACTACTGGTTGGCAACTATAATGAAGAATCTGGCACTGAGATTTCTGCAAGAGCAGGATGTGACGGAACTCCTTACAGAGGATTATGCGGAAGAGACACCGGCCATCGACAATATTATCGACATGGAGGTGCTTGAGTCCTTAATCAAAAAACTGCCTACGGGATATCAAAAGGTATTCCGACTTTCAATGCTTGAAAAAAAGTCGCATAAGGAGATAGCACGGATTCTCGGCATTGCTCCCAACTCATCCTCATCTCAGCTCTTCCATGCCAAGCTGATGATGCGTCAACTAATAACCGACTATAGGAAACAGACCGGTATATTGAGCCTTTTGCTCTTAGGTATCGGTGCCGGTACGATATTCTGGATAGACAAGCTGTCGACAGTTTCTGACAAGAACTTTGTAGCATCCGATCATCCAACCATTTTGACAGATAAAGCAGTAAAAGAAGAGAATACTCTTCATCCTACCATTCAAAGCGCTACTGAGTCTATGATTGCCGGCGCCACCGTAAAACCGAAGTTATCTTATAATAGTTCTCAACCTACTGCCCATCCTGTTTCCGAAGAAGAGATCCCGACTTCTTCAGGAAATAAATCAACTGTACCTGAAAATGTTGCCAATACATTAACCTCTGACAGCAATTTATATGAAACTACTGAAAACAACCGGAATGAATCAGACATTACGGATAATACGGATACCCATAAAGGTCTCACGGATGTAGCCAACGAAAATAACGATGCAGACAAC
>CAMWZE010000070.1 GCA_947178685.1 uncultured Porphyromonadaceae bacterium | reverse complement strand
AGGTGCCGGAGCAGGGGACGGGACAGTTGCAGGAGCAGGTGCCGCCGCCGGGTGTGTGGTAGACACGGGTGTATCAACAGGCACGGATGCCGGAGCGGTCGTAGGTATGACGGCTACCGTGTCGGGCCGTGAGGCGGGGATAGAGTCGGTAACGGTCATAACCATCCCTCCTCTTTATACCATTTCACCGCTTTCTCCACACCCTCTTTAAGACTTATCTTGGGATTGAATCCGAACGCAGCTTTTGCCTTTGAGACATCAACCGACCAGTTGCGTTGCTTGAGAATATGAAATTTATCCCGGTTCAAAGTAGAGGGCTTCATACGGGCCACTCCCCATTTCTCAGCTACGGCTGAGACAATCTTCACTCCCCAGATGGGCACAGCCACCGCCATTACATGCTTGCGCCCTACAGCTTTGGCTGCTATTTCTCGAAACTCTTTCTGAGTGTAGGTGCGAGGCTCGGCTATATTGTAGGTCTCACCCACAGGAGCCTTCTCGAGAGCATCATACACAGCTCTTGCCAGATCCTCCACATAGATGAAACTAAGCATCTGCGGTTTGTAGCCCACCGAGAAATCAAACCCTTTCTTGATAGACTCAAACATGAGAAAATAGTCGTGGTCACGCGGTCCGTATATACCGGTGGCACGAAATATTATATGAGGGATTCCACACATGGCGAGGTGCATCTCCGCTTTCAGTTTCGAAGCACCGTAGCGAGTGTTGGGATTCGGGATCATTGTCTCGGTAAAAGGAGTGCCGTTCTTCTCATCGCCGGGACCCAGGGCCGAGAGAGAACTCATGTAGAGGAGTTTCTCCGGTTCTTTCCCCGCCTGTCGCAGGGCATCGGTGAAATAGCGCAGATAGTCGCAGTTTATCTTTGAGAAATCTGAGAAACTGAGACATTTTGTGGCCCCTAAGTTGTAGACAATCCAGTCCCATCTCTCTCCTTCAGGGAGAGCTGTCTCAAGGGCCTCCTTAAGAGTGTCCGGATGATCGAAATCGAGCTCCAGAAATTTTATGTTAGGGTCGGAGAGATACTTGCGGGATGTAGAAGCCCTGAGACCGGCCCATACTTCATAACCGCGTCGAATACCTTCAGACACGAGAAAACCACCGGCAAAGCCGCCGGCTCCGACTACAAGCACTCTCTTCTTCTGTTCACAATTCATAATTCACAATTCATAATCCGGGTTCACAATACATGAATCACTTAATCCGGGGCTACAATAACGGCTCATGGCTCACAATCAAATATGCGTTGTGAACGGGAGTGTCACTCCGGTATGGTGTCGAACCTATAGCCCTGGGCTATCAGCCATTCAAGGGCCTCCGGGAGGGCCGTAAGCAGCTTTGAATAACTCTTCAGAGAGTCGTGAAAGACTATGATCGAGCCATCGCGGGCATACCTGCGCACATTTTCCACCACTCTCGCGGCATCGGCCTTGCGGCTGTAGTCTCGCGTCACCAGATCGTACATTATGATCCGGTAATGCTTCTTCAACGCCCATAGCTGCCTTGGACGCAACCAGCCGTGGGGAGGCCGGAAGAGACGCGATCCGGTGAGGTCGGCCCCTTCCGCCGCATCGCGCATATAGCGTAGGGTAGTGGCACTGGCTCCCTGTATATGGTGGAGCGTGTGGTTGCCTACGGAATGTCCGCGACGGCGCACTTCTTCAAGAATGTGTGGATAACGTTGCACATTCTGACCAACCATGAAGAAAGTGGCCTTTACGCCATAGCGGTCAAGAGTGTCGAGCACCCAGGGGGTGACCTCCGGAATTGGTCCGTCGTCAAAGGTTATGAAAACCCTTTTCTCTCCCTTATGTTCCGAGGGGAGCCTGAATAAGGCTCCCGGGAATAGGGCTCGGAACCAGCGGGGGGGCGATTCGATCAGACTTACGAGCTCCATCACATATTGAATTCCGGGTGATTCCGGAGATAAGCTTCGTTGAGCTTACGGGAGCGTGAGCGGTCGAGGTTCTTGAAGTTGGGATACTTCTGCAGACGCTCTTCCGAGCCTCCGACGCTAAAGTAATACTCCATGGCCTGATGTAGCACGGAGTCGATCATTTTTTCCTCCGGCGAGGCGGCCGCATAATCAGCCTCCGAGAGGGAGGCGAGATTATTGGCAATCTCACAGTATTTGGCAATCTCCTCCTCATAGGAAGAGAGGGTTGCGGCATCCACCTCATCGGGGGTAGCGTCGATATAATCTCCCGACAGCGTTGCAGAGGAAGAGGAGCGACCCATAAGAGCCTCGTAGTTGCGGCGTAGCTCATCAAGCGTCATGCCATACATGCCTACGAGTTCCTCCACTTTCTTCTTGTCTCCGCCAAACTGGTCGTAGAGCTCCACGAAGCGGTAGAACTGATAGGGTGCGTATCTGGTCTCACGGGTGAGCGAGGGACTGCCGAAGCTCATGGCCATTGCGCGGTTGTAAGACAGGTAGGGGGCGTAACGCTCCATGAGATTCCATAAGATCTGCAGACCCTTGTCGGTAAGTTTCTTGTCGTTGAGACGTTTATCCTGACCGAGCTCACAGTAAATCTGACCGAGAGTCGCGCCAATGCTCATGTCGTATGGATCGGTGGCTTCCGTGAGATTGGAATCGAGCAGATTCACCACATTGAGAGCTTTCTTGAAGTCTTCGGTTGCCTGAGCTTTATCAGGATTAGTGTCGCCCTCATATACGAGTTCCGAAGCCACGTCGAGCATGGATGAGCGAGTGGTGAGAAGCATGCGTCGTGCCGTCTCGTCGAAGTAGGGCACCTTCCCATCCTTGGCATCCGCGCCACCCCACTTATAGTTGGTGACTACGTCATATGCACGGTCGGTGCGTGCGGCCATACCCTCCTGCACTGTGGGCACAAGCTGATGAGCCATGCCGGTGGTGCGCATGTATGGGGTTAGGCCGAGATGATACTCGCCACCTACTGTGGTAACCCAATAGATTGGACGTTTCCAGCCGTTTGCGGCGTTGGTCGCAACGATATCGAGCATTAGGATCTCGCCGAGGCTGAGATAGCCTTTGTTACGGTAAGACTCGGTGTCGCGCAGGTTTACGTAGATATGGTCAACTATGTCGGCAGTGTCCTTGGGACTTACGAGACCGTTTCTTATGGCGGCCTCCTTATCTACCGGTATACTAATGACAGAGCTTGGCATCGTGGGATAGCCATTCTCGGCACGGTCGGCGCCTGCATACACCTTCTTAAGGCTTGTCAGGAGATCGGCCGGTGCGGTCTCTCGTCCGAGTATCGTTACGTCGGCACGTCCATAGGCATAGTCGGCAGGCGTTGCGGTGAGGTCAACGGGAGCTGAATCGTAGGCCTGACTGCGCATCTGGTTGGCGTACCAGTCGGAATTAAGGTAGCTCAGGTTGATGATACGCACGTCGGGACGCACACCCTCTACCTCCTGGGCATACCATAGCGGGAATGTGTCGTTATCTCCGTTGCAGAACACGATGGCGTTGGGCTCAAGACTGTTGAGGTAATTTATCGCATAGTCGCGGGCTGCGAAACGGTGGGAGCGGTCGTGGTCGTCCCAGGTCTGGCTCACCATCTGAAGCGGTATGATAAGTCCGAGCACGGCGGCGGCGACGGCACACATGCGTGATTTTCCGGCGAGAGATGCGGGTTCCTCAGTAATCGAGGATGCCTGAAGCTCCTCCTCCCCGTTGGGCATGAGTTTTGTGGCGGAGTTCTTCTTGCGCTCCGGGTCAATTGCCCAGAGGAGCAGGCGCCAGAGTCCGGCTACCCCCATTCCTATCCAGATGGCATAGGCGTAGAAAGATCCCGCGAATGCATAGTCGCGTTCACGCGGCTGGTTGGGTGGCTGGTTGAGGTAGAGCACAATGGCTATACCGGTCATGAAGAAGAGGAAGAATACCACCCAGAACTGCTCGATGCCACGACGTCCGGCAAACGACTGCCATACGAGACCGATAAGGCCGAGTATTAGCGGGAGCATATAATATACGTTGTGTCCCTTGTTGCCCTTTCCAAGGTCTTCGGGGAGAAGACTCTGGTCGCCAAGGCGAGCGTTGTCGATAGCCGGTATGCCTGAAATCCAGTTGCCGGCGTCAAGTTCGCCGAGCTGGTTGTTGATATCGTTCTGTCGTCCGGCGAAGTTCCACATGAAATAGCGCAGATACATGTGGTTGAGCTGGTAATTGAAGAAATAGCGTAAATTCTGCATGAAGGAGGGCTTGAACACATATTTCTCCGGGTAGGCATAGGTGCCGGTAAACTGGTTGAACTGAGGTTCCCGGTTGAGATCGAGTTCGGGAATCTTCTCGCCGGTAGAGGCATCAATTGCATTAATCTGCACGAGCTGGTCGGGCATAGTGTCAAGGTCGACCCATGTTGTGTACATACTGCGGTGTTGGCGGCTGTATATACGCGGGAAAAGCATGTTGAGCTCCGGATTCATCTTGGCCTCCGGTTTATAGTCGCGTTTCACGTAGTAGTCGCCGCCTTTGCCTGCGAGTTCGATATTCTTGCTCTGCTCCGAGGGTGACAGGAATCCATATTCCGACTGAGGCACGGCTCCGGCCACACCTTTGGAGTATAGCGGTTTGCCGGGATTGATGACCGGGTTATAGTATGGGGTGGCGAGAGTCACTACCGTGCCGTCTTCAAGACGGCCCACAGTGTCGCGCACTACGCCGGCGATCTCCTTCTGAGGAGATGAGTAGAGTGTTTCACCGTAAATGAGGGGATTCTCGCCATATTGCTCACGGTTGAGGTAAGAGGCGAGGTCAAAGACATTGTCAGGAGAGTTTTGGTTCATGGGAGTGTCGGCGCTCGAGCGTATCAGGATGAGAGCATAGCTGGAGTAGCCTACGAAAATCACGGCGATGCTCCACATCGTTACGGTCATGACCCTGACGGGGAGATTGCGGCCGAACTTTGTGAACATCAGGGCTGCCACGATGGCGAGTAATATCCAGCCTATCAGGAATCCGTTGCCGAAGAAGAAGATACCTGAAATGGCGAGTGCCGAGAGGAATGAGAGACGTATCATGAGTCCGCTCTTCTGAGAGTTGAGCGACATGATAGCCCAGACGAAAACTGCAACGGTGACAATGACGTAAATCAGCGCGCCGCTGTTGTAGCTCATATGGAAACCGTTGACAAACAGGAGTTCGAACTGCTGAGCCACCTTTATGAAGCCCGGCACGAGTCCGTAGAGCACGAGCACGATGATTGCGAATCCCACCAACAGGGTAATGATCGATTTGAGGAGATTCATATCGTTCCATTTCCTGTAGGCGAACACGAGTACGATGGCGGGGATACAGAGGAGGTTCAGAAGGTGTACGGCAATGCTGACGCCGATAATGTAGGCTATGAGTATGAGATAGCGGTCGGAGTGGGGGAGGTCGGCCCGGTTCTCCCATTTCAATATAAGCCAGAACACGAGAGCCGTGCAGAATGAGGAGAATGCATACACCTCACCCTCCACTGCGGAGAACCAGAAAGTGTCGCTCCAGCAGTAGGCAAGCGAGCCGACAAGGCCACTGCCCATGATTGCAATATACTGCTGTACGGATATATCGCTTGCCTGATTGTCTTTCACCACGAGGCGACGCACGAGATGAGTGATTGTCCAGAACAGGAGCAGTATGGTGAGCGCACTGAGCAATCCGCTCATAGCGTTGACCATCACAGAGATGTGGGCGGCATCGGACGCAAAGTTTGCGAAGAATCGAGCCGTGAGCATGAAGATCGGGTTGCCCGGCGGGTGACCGATTTCAAGCTTGTCAGCCTGTATTATAAACTCACCGCAATCCCAGTAGGAGGCGGTAGGCTCGAGTGTGAGCCAATAGGTGATCAGCGCAATGGTGAAAACGAACCAGCCGCCGACATTGTTGATGAGGTTATATTTTCTGGAAATCATTCCTATATAATTGGTTTATGGTTGAGGACTGAGGGTCGAGATTTGAGATTTGATAATTTGAATTTGAGATATCCGGTTAAATTATTTTGGAGTAATGGTAAATGTGATAGATCCGCGGGTGGTGGAGGCACCTTTCTTTGCCGACCAACGGGCTTGTTTAGCGGCCGCCTCACATTTGCGGCGGATATTGGCATCGGCACTCCCTGTTGCGGAAGCTTCAATCACCTTGCCTTCGGCATCGATTACCACATTTACGGTCACAATGGTCTTATGGCGTAGGGCCACATCGGGCTTCGGGCAGCTTATGAAAGTGCGGCCGTGTGCGTTGCCGCTCACCCCCACACCGTCGCCTCCGGCACCGGATGTTCCTTTGTCGGAGCCCTCCGTCTGGCCATTCTTTGGAGCGAACTTATTTGCCACCGAGCTTGTGGCCTTCTGGCGCTCTTTTTCGGTCTGAGAGGCTTCCTCCTTCTGCACCGGGCTCTCCTTCTTTTGCGTTATCTCATTCTTCACCGGTTTTACCACAGGGTCAGGTTTGGGACCCGGATCAACGATTTCGGCGTGATCTTCCGGAGCCGGTTCCGGCTCCCCTTTCAGAGAGGGGGCAGGTTTTGTGTTATGATTCACGGAGGTCTCCTCACCGAGATCCACGAGTTCCGGCTCGATGAAGAGCTCCTCCTCTTCAGGAGGCATCAGTTCAGGAGTAGAGGATTCGGCGAGTTGCGGCCTGTCAAAGGAGATACCTCCGAAGAATAGCACCAGAAGAAGCAGGAGCGTGACAAGAAATGTAAGTGCGGCTGCTATGGCGCGGTCTTTATCCTCTTTTCTTTTCATTTCTGAAAGTTTAGATCATTTCTGAGAACTGCGTGTGGCGAGCACGAGCTTTAGGTTGTTGCGCGCGGCCATGTCGAGCACATCGATCACGCGGGCGTAGGCCACTGTGCTGTCGGCATAGAGAGCCACCGCCCGTAGGGAATCCTGCTGCTGTATGAGCTTCAGGCCCGCGAGGAGCTCTTCACGGCTCACGGGACGCGCCTCGGAATTCTCCGGCACCGAGTCGTTGCGGTCAGCCACGAGGTATAGTTGGGAGTCGGCATCAATATATACCTCCGTCACAGGCTTCATGGAAGTCTGCTCGCTGCTCTGGGGGAGGTTCACGTCGATTGCGGCGGGAAAAATCAGAGTGGAGGTCACCATGAAGAAGATGAGCAGAAGGAAGATCACATCTGTCATCGACGACATGGAGAAAGTGTCGAGAGTCTGGAAATTCTTTTTTAGAGCCACTTTATGAAAGATTCACTGTAAGATACACTATTCTGTCGGGGTCGTGGGGCGTCATGCAGGCTCGTTGAGCAGATCCATAAACTCCATAGTCTTAGCTTCCAGGGAGTTCATGATGCGGTTTACGCGCGACACGAGAAAGTTGTAGGCGAATAGGGCGGCGATACCCACCACAAGACCGGCCACAGTGGTGACCAGAGCCTGATAGATGCCGGAAGAGAGCACCGTTATGTTGGCCGAAGTGCCGGCGTTGGCGAGAGCAAAGAAAGCCTCGATCATAC
>CAMWZE010000069.1 GCA_947178685.1 uncultured Porphyromonadaceae bacterium | reverse complement strand
CTACAAATCAATAAGAGAAGTGATATGTTCTTTATGAAAGATGATACAACATGAGCAACAAACTCACAAAATGAGCTTAGAGTTATTAAAATCACAGAATTACATCTTAAAATGATTGCAGTCCAGCTCTGAAATTCTATGGGAAGGATAAAATGAGAAGACACTCTCAAATATAACGATCATGTGGAGCCGCTGATTGAGGGGACTGGTAAGTATTTCAGTTAATACAAATAATTATCACTGAGGATTTTCAATAATGGAAAGTCGGTTAGAGATGTCGTTTTTGCTACAAGCCCAATTACCAATTACATTCGCTACTATGGGAGTGCCATTTGCAAGAGTGACAATTACCATAAGCTGAGCAGTATTGGCAACAGGACCGGGAGCGACAGTAGCCACGATTCCAAACTCTGCGATATCTTGACCTACTACACCTGAAATGTGAGTGGTCGTAATGGTTTTATCTGAATCAACCGGATCCGGAATCTGGAATTGAATAGCGTCCTGAGCACCTCCTGTGGAAATGAGGTATGCATCCCAAGTTGAGCCAAGCGGAGAGGGGATATAGAATTTTCCATGGGCTGCCTTTCCATAGTTAAGTACTAATTCACCGGTTTCTTCATCCAGCAAAAGGAAATCACCGGTCTGACCTTCTTCTCCACTGATTTTAAGATAATCCTCTTCATTAAATCCTATATTATCGGTATAATCAATGTAGTAATCTTCACGGTTCCAAGGGAGAACCTTTACAGATATATCGGTGGTATTATTGAATGTTATCGTTATAGGTAAGTATGTGTCACGTGCAATGGCATCGATATCCTCAATTTTCAGGATATTAGTTTCCAAAGGCGCATAAAGCCATTCACGGTTATTAAGTTGTACTCCAACTGTAAACTGTTGTCCTGGTTCAAGAATGGATTCAGGAAAATATATCAGACGATCATGAAGAGGCATGGGTTCTGAAAATTTTCTAATCCTATTGTTTATAAGGTTTGTCAGACTAAACGATAGCTGATGGGAGTCATTTGGTGTAGAAAAGGAGGTAATGAAGGGGTAATTCGGGGAAGAGCCGATTAAGGAATTCCATATATCATTCTTTGAAATTTCTTTCTTAGAATTACCTTCATCATCTTTCTCTAAAATGGAATATTTAGTATCTCTTGGAAAAACAAATTCAGATGATCCTATGCCGGATAGAGTGATGGCTGTTATGGTAGGAGTGACAACAGACTCTCCATCATTAGTATCCGGATAATTAGAGCCAGTCGCTATATAAAACCGCGCTTTAGCCGCAGCTCGGGTTAAAAATAGTCCGGCATCGAAGATGAAATTATCTTCGTCATCTTTATCATTCCTAATAAATTCAGGTACATCAATATCGAAAGATTCAGTGAGTGGAAGCCGTCGTTTTGATGTTTCCAGATAAGGAGAGAAAAGACTTGTTGTGACGGTCGCTCCATCTACAGTTACGGCAGAGGTTCCCGGCATGAAGACAACCCAATTTGAAAGAAGGTTAAGATTTGCTTCTGTTCCCGGTTTGAATGAATCAAGAAATCTCGAGGCCGTTGATTGGTTTGAATTAGCCGGGGGAACAAGATAATTTTCATTAGCAATCAGATAGATGCGTTTCCTTTGATTCGGGATAACCTCAAAGTTGAGGTTATCATATAGGGGAATACCAGCAGAAGTGGTAGCAACGAGTCTGTTTGCTTCAACCACACCTTTGGTATTATCAATAGGGCTAAGTTCATGGATTATAAGTACTCGTAGCGTCTCAATCTCTTCAAATTCTCCAGTTGGATCATCGAAACGATCCGGATCATTATCAGTACGGGTGGTATTATTTCCTGAAGTATAATCTACCGAGAGACGAAGAATGACTGGTTTGGTAGATTCATCTGACTGGTCGTAAGCACAGTCAGAGAACTCTTCATGGAATGCTGAACATCCTTCGAGAGCAACGGCCAATCCTCCCATGGCAATTAGAGTCACACCGTATTTGATATGACTTCCAAGAGATTTAAAGAAATTCGCAGACGTTAGAGAACTTATCATAGATGTGCATTATTTATCCTTACGATCCAATCATTAATTACGATCTCAGTATCGAGCCAAATACCGTTCTGCAGGAACAGAATCATGTTCCATTGACGCTCTCGATCAAGATATTCTTGAGCCGGCATTTTAGCGTAACGTTCGCTTTTATAAAGTAGCAGATATTCTGCCAATGGGATAGAGAGAATTTTATTTCCGTTATTGGCGTTGGTTATAAGCAGTCGGTCGCTACCTCCGGCCATAATGCGAGAAGTGGAGAATTCAGCATATGCTAAAATTGTTTCAGTTCCCTCTTGTGTGCCTCCGACAGTAGACTGACCTTTAGACCAAGGACTGTATGTGATGCCCTTGGCAGTAGGTAGAAGGTTATTCTGCCAATTAAACAGAGTGTTGTCGGCAGTTATCGAAAAATTATAATCTTCCACATTGACCGGACGGCCATTGACATTTTGGAGTAATATGCGTATATCATGAGTATCGCGCATCATATAGAGGGTTGCCTCTGTATAGGTTAAAGCCTCCGGTGCGAGCGATAAATTGAGATCACCATAGAATAGGGGATGAAGATCTACTCCCGGATTAGCATTTATGCAGCGAGAGTCCATCTCCACTTCCAGCTCAGATATTAAACTGCCATCTGTAGGTGTTTCAACAAAATGGAATGATGATTCTCTACATTCCATACCGCCATATGCAATAAAGGAATACTCACCGGCTGGAAGATCAATTGTCATACGCCAGTTTTCATCAGCAAGCACATCGGTGGTCTCGGTAACTTTAGTTACATAGTTTCCGGAAGCATCATACACCAGTAATGTGAGGCAATCCACTTGAGAGGGAAATGCATTGGCAAATTCCATATTATAATCGAACACGAATCTAAGACATACTCCCGAAGGGCATGCCTCAAGATGTTCGTGGAATATATCGCCACATGAGGTTAGTCCGAGAGTGGTGATGGCCAAAGAGGCCATCACCACACAGGACTGTGTCAACTTATTTAAGATCTTCATCGTTAGAAGTTGAAAGTATTAACCGTTTTATAAATCACACTTCTGTTTAGAAGTTGATGCTGTTGTAACGTACAACCCAAGGAAGCACTTCGACTTTTACATCCAGATATACCTGGCTGTGCTCGTCATCATCATCCGGAGTTGGAGGATTGAGTGTGCCGGGGTAACGGATCTTATCCACAGACAGTTTGTAGACATTATTACGAACAACATCAAACTCCATTGGACCCATGATGCCATCGCGATGGTTGTCATTGTGACGGTTCCAGTAATAGAAGAAACAGTAATAACCTGGCGTACCATTATCAATGCTACTAAGGTACATATTGATACCAGCTTGTTTGATCTCCTCACACATTGTAGTGAAGAGGTTGCCTTGTAGTTGTTTGTCATTTTCTGACCAATTATTCCAAGCATAGTCAGCACTCATATGATAACGCTCCTCGGCAGATCCGGGAGTTTGCTCGTTTAAATAGCTCCACAAAGGATCTTCGATTAGTTTCATTGATTGATCTTCACCGGCTTCTGCCTCCAGATAATACTGACCGGGAGGAATAACACCCTCTTCATCACTACCATCAGCAGGACCGAAGACAGCACGGAAAAGACTATTTGAACGGTTTATCTCCCATCCGTTCTCACTTGTTGTTGACGGAGTTACAGCAGCCTGAATAGCAGCCTGACGTATATGATTCCAAGTCATATACATTTTTCCTTCAAAGTAATAAAGGATAGGATCGTTATGGGGATTACCGCTGATTTTCTGATGTTTTTCAGAACTAACCGATGGACGAAGGGTAAATTCCTCTCCATTAAGACATTTAGCCAATTCTTGGATCATGCCTTTCTCCCAGCCTGAACCTGAGATAGTCTGTGCAATGGCGTTACCCTTCATTTGACCTTTGAATACCACGCCTGTAGAGATAGCATTCTTTTGGTTTACGACACTAACATTGCCATCAGCTGCATTCGTACCGGGAATCACGTTCTCAGTAAGATATCTCCAGATATGATAGTTTCCTGATTGATCCCTGTTAGCTTCTAATACATCACTGATCAGCCATGAGTTCCATTGACCACCATTGACAGTCATATTATCAGTATCGAGACTCCCATCTTCTTGGAATAAGGGATAATTAAAACATGGATAGGCTGTTTTACCGTAATCCGAGGCAGTGATGGTTTGAGCCTTAGAGAATGTATTATAATATGGCCCTACCACATAGTTGCCGATTAGAGTGTAAATTCCATTTGTAGAGCTCCATGGGGTCTCTGGTTGACAGAGGCCATTGAAATCATTATCACTTGTTAAGAGGCCATTAGAGCTTACACGGCGTATGTAATAGAATTTGTTAGCCATGTTGACTAAAGCCATACGCTGAAGTTGAATGTCAACTATCGGCTGCTCTTGATTGGGTTGTCCATCTACATAATTATACAATACATTGTATGTGTTATTGTTTGGATTCCCATTTTTGTCTTTAGACCCATCTTTGAAATCAAAACGTGCCACTGAACGCTCCATCCAAACAGCACCTCCGGCGTGTTCGCGGTCGGAAGGATTAAGATTTGCAGAGTTATCTACGCTCACACCACGGTTATTGTCCGAAAGATGGAAGGGACTGTCTGAGCTGTCAAATTCATCCCAATCCTCAAGAGTTCTTGGTAATGAACGGATAGCAAGAGTGGCGTTATTCATCAAAAAGTTATCCTTGAGCCAGATAGTTGTGTTTTCCGGAGCCTTATTATCAGGAATTACGTTACCGGTGTAGACATCGCAAGTGCTGTTAACCCATTCAGTTGATCCAAACGTAATATTCTTTGCCAGCTCACGAAGAGTATTGGTAGGGTTGCAGAAAACGAATACATATACCTCATGATTCACATTTGGATTGTTCTCTATGTCATACTTATCTTTAACCGAGGCATAGAATGTTTCCAGACTGGCCTTGTTCAGTTGTGCCATGGCACGATAAGCCTGACTCTTGCTACCGTCGCCTGAAGTATACTCATAACCACCAAGGTGATTCTTTGACACCTCACCGGCGGCAATGAAGCCATACTTCGGTACGTCATTAAGAAGATTATCTGTAGCGGCGAGAACAATCAGAGCACTGCTCACGGTGCTCTCATCAGCTGATCCGACCTCTACTTCACCATCACTGGTGCTATAGTCATTATTAGGGTTACCGGTTTCACTGCGAGTGCTTGAAGAGCCATTAGGCATGACAACATCAATACTCATGTAGAAACCGTCACCCTCGTTGACCTGACTCTGCTGAGTGTTTTTCAGGTCAAGATTGTCGCTTGAGCAACCTCCAGCCATCAGGGCAAGAAGGGTAGATGCCAAGACAAAATAACGATTTTTTTTCATGTTGTTAAAATTGAAGTTATTTAAAAGTGTATTTTAAGTCTGTAAAGAAATTCAGATGTACTGTTATTTTACTTCTTGTGGAATGAAGTCAATACGAGATTTGAATGTCTGAATGTCGTGAATACGTCTTACGGTTCCGGCAGCCCGGGAATCAGTGCTTTGCAGCAGATAGTCCAATGCTTTGTTATAGTCTTTCTTCTTGGCATAAAGCATACCGAGAGCATAATATGCTTCCGGAGTATTACCTGCCCTGAAAAGATATTTTTCCGCTGTGTCAAGATCCTCACGGCTCATGGCTACGTTTGCTGCATTGATGTTTGCCAACGGGTCTGAGGGGAAGAGTTCGGCGGCTTTCTCGAATATTTCATAATACTCGTTACTATCTTCCGGATAGCTTTTCGCAAGCATATAGATTTCCTCAAGACTAAGATTTTGAGGGTGAAGCTTGAATACTTCACGTATTTCATCTATATCGGAATAGTGACGAATAGTGTATTTGATGAGATAGTCCGTGTGACGCAGCCATGGATACACATCCTTTAGGAGAATCTTATAATTGGCAGGAAACAGTTCACGAAATTTATCATTTCTTTTCTCAATAGGATAATCGGAATCAATGAAGCTTATCATCTGGTCTTTCAATGGCATATCCGATTTTTCAATTGACTCACGGAGACCGGCCCAATCCTCAGGCACTGATGCGGTAATATACACAGAAGAGGGGAAGTCATACAACTTGCTGACATAGTCCCGCACTGCTTCTGTACGTCCCTTGGCAAGACGTACATTATTGAGATACGGGCCCTCCGGAGATGCATATCCGGTAAGGGTGATACTGGTGATTGTGGCATCCTTATTATCTCGTACTGTGTCAATAGAGCTTGTAATCTTGCGTAGCTCTACGGGATTATTCATATAGTCAGGATAGATCTCAGTACGATTGACAGGGAAATTGACATAAGCTTTACCCTCCAGATTGAATTCTTTTATACCTGTGGCCGGGGGTACTATGAAGTCAATATCCTCCTTTACGGGAATAACAGGAGGGTTGGCCTCAATGTTAGCAATAGGTATATTCTCCTCAATATCAGGAGTGCCGCAACAAGTGGATTTGCGGATAATAAAGCCAACTGTGGACTGTGCCATCCAGGGTTGCCAACGCAGAGTTTCAGTGTAATTGGTAGTCGTTTTACTACCCGCCATGTATATGGCCCCTTTATATCCGGAACGTACATTGAAATAATATTGATTCTTACCGGCTATGGAATAGGGTGTAAGAGTGGCTGAATGCTCTCCGTCAGTACTAACCACAATCGGAGCCACTTCCATAAGTTGGCTTGTTTTAAGTTTACACATATCCGGATTGACTGTCATTCCTACAGAAAGAGTAGAATCATTGAGCCGGTTGATGGATATGTCGGTCAGTCCAAGCCTGTCGACCTGCTGACCCATTGCAGTCGCGGCGAGTGCGAGAAACAATGAAGATATAATTCCTTTAATTGGTTTCATGTCAGTAACAGCTGATCAAAAGGTTTAGAATTAAAATACATATTCAAGATTTAACGCTAATTTTGTGGGACCGAAATAGTTATGGGTCCGGTCTTTAGCGAGGCGTGTGCCACATACGGCGCAAGGATATACGTCGTATTTTGTCCAGATCCAGCCTACACCGATCTCAGCCTCGATGTTCCAGTGGCGTGCGATAGGCCATGCGTAGCCGTAAGCCACACCGGCGCCGACACCCCAGCCCTCATAGCGACGGTCTTTGAGCTTGTGGAAGTCTGTGCCGAGGAATTTGACGGGGATGTCAAGTTTGCCGGCATTATATTGCAAGCCGAGAGCGTGGACGCCGAGGAAGTGTCCCGCGAATCTCTGACAGAACCAGTAGCGGGCCTCAGGCTGAATCAGCCAATGACGCCATTTGTGGTCGTCACCTACGGTCCATAGGTTGAAGTTGCCCGAAACGTCGAGAGTCCAACGTGGAGCAAGTCCAATCTCAATGCCGATATTTGGAGAAAGTGTCGCGTCATATAGAAGGTTGGATTTAAGAGCGACATCCTGTCCTTTTACCGGCAAATGG